>DAITNE010000404.1:0-2354 GCA_036834765.1 Methylocella sp. | reverse complement strand
GCGGCCGTTTTCCTACGATGGCCTGAAGGCGGCGGCGAAGCGCATGGCGGCGGGCCCCTATGTCGGCCCGCAGCGGCCGGCGCCCGATATCGTCGGCAAGATCAATTACGAAACCTGGGGCAAGATCGCCTTCGACATGGATCATGCGCTCTACGCCGATGGTCCGGGCCGGTTTCCGGTGAGCTTCTTCCACCTCGGGATGTTCTTCCAGAAGGCGGTCGAGATGAACGTCGTCGAGGGCGCGAGCGCCCGCGAGATCATCTACGATCAGAGCTATTTTACGATGCCGGAGGATTCGATCGCGCGAAATCTTCCGCAAGGGGCGGGCTTCGCGGGATTGCGCATTCAGGAGCCAAGGGGCGGCGCGCTCGACTGGCGCAAGAATGATTGGGTCGCCTTTCTCGGCGCGGACTATTTCCGCGCCATCGGGGCCTTGCGGCAATATGGGCTGTCGGCCCGCGCGGTGGCGATCGACGTCGCCGTCGCCGGCAAGCCGGAAGAGTTTCCCGACTTCACCAAATTCTATATCGACGGCGCGGATGCGGACGATTCGCTGACCATCTACGCCTTGCTCGAAGGGCCCTTCCTCGTCGGCGCCTGCCGCTTCGTGATGACGCGCGGCAAGGGCGTCATCATGGATATCGACCAGGTGCTTTATCTGCGCGCGGATATTGCGAGGTTTGGCCTTGCGCCCTTGACGACGATGTACTGGTTTTCCGAAACGAAGAAGGAGACCGCGGTCGACTGGCGCCCCGAGGTTCACGATTCCGATGGCCTCGCCATGTGGACGGGGACCGGCGAGCGGATCTGGCGCCCGCTCAACGATCCGCCGCGCATCGTCACCTCCTCGTTCGGCGACGAAAATCCGCGCGGCTTCGGCCTCCTGCAGCGCGACCGCAATTTCGATCATTATCTCGACGGCGTATATTACGATCGGCGCCCAAGTCTTTGGGTGGAGCCCACCGGCCATTGGGGCAAAGGCGCGATCGAACTCGTCGAGATCCCGACCGACGACGAGATTCACGACAATATCGTCGCCATGTGGGTCCCTGAAAAGCCGGCGACGGCAGGGTCAGAGACGGCGCTCTCCTATCGTCTTTACTGGGAGGCGGACGAACCGTTTCCGACTGATCTTGCCCGCGTCGTCGCAACGCGCCTCGGCAATGGCGGCCAGCCGGGCCTGCCGCGCCCCAAGGGCGTGCGTAAATTCATGGTCGAATTCTCAGGTCCTCCGCTCGTCAACCTTCCCTTCGGCGTCAAGCCAGAGGCGGTGCTCTGGGCCTCGCGCGGAACCT
The DNA here is from genome assembly GCA_036834765.1 of Methylocella sp. Lineage (GTDB taxonomy): Bacteria > Pseudomonadota > Alphaproteobacteria > Rhizobiales > Beijerinckiaceae > Methylocapsa. The sequence continues at coordinate 1,059 of DAITNE010000404.1, read as the reverse complement.
TCTCCTACGTCTTCACCGAGCCTGTGCCGGACGACGTCCCGGGCCATTGGCGCGCCCAGTTCGACCTTACCGCCGGCGCCGGGACCGACCCCGTCGAGATGCGGCTGTTCCTGCGACAGGGCGACAAGGTTCTGAGCGAGACCTGGATGTTTCAGTATCATCCTTTCTAGCGCCGCGTCAGGTGCCCGCCTAAAGTTCTCCGCGCCCGCGACGTCGCACCATCGTCGCCTTGGTTGCTTACCTCCGGCTTGCGCGCCCCGGCGCATGCGGTCACATTGCGCTGCGCCGCGCGGCCGCCTTCGGACCGGGCCGCCTTCGCGACTTCCGATGCTCCACCCGCTGGGAGGATTGATGCTGAGATTTCACTCGACGATCGCCAAAGGGGAAGTCAAGGTCGGCCTTGACGCGACGGCGCTTCCGGCCGAAGTGAACTGGATCGACGCGATGCGGCCCGAGGCGAAGGAAGTCGCCTTTCTGGAGCGCATCCTTGGGATCGTCGTGCCGACCCTCGAAAGCCTGTCGGCGATCGACACGTCGAGTCGTCTCTACCGCGACAAAGATTTTCTGTACATGAGCATGCCGATGATGGTCAGGTCGACCAGCGGCGTCGCGCAGACCTCGCCGCTCGGTTTCGTGCTGACCAAGGACTATGTTCTGACGGTTCGCTACAGGCAGATCAAACCTTGCGAGGATCTGCATTATGCCGACGTCGTCGAGAATGGACGGCCGGCGGATGGCCCAAGCGCCCTGATCTCCCTGCTCGAAACCATCATCGATCACGGCTCCGACGAGCTGGAGAAGATCAACGCCGATCTCGACGGTCTGTCCCAGATCGTTTTCGATCAGGGCGGCGGCAAGCCTCGCCAGGGACCAATCCAGGACACCAAGAATTTGCGCAGGGTGCTCGGCGCGATCGCGGCGAGCGGCAATCTGGCCTCGAAGATCAGCGACGCGCTGCTTGGCATGTCGCGCATGCTTCCCTTCATCGGCGCCGAAGCCGCGTTCTATCTATCGCCCGAGCAGACGGCGAAGATCAAAAGCCTTGGCCTCGACATCAGC
>DAITNE010000403.1:0-2359 GCA_036834765.1 Methylocella sp. | reverse complement strand
GCTTATCTCGGGCTCGGGACAGCTTGAGGATGATGGCCGCGCGACAGTCATCGGCGTCGCCAACCGGGCGCCGCTCGGCGTCGAGGGCGCCGCAAAACTTGCGGGCGAAGTGCTGGCCGTCGTCGCGGCGGGGCGCAAGGATCCGCTCCTCGTTCTCGTCGATAGCGACAGCCAGCGCATGAGCAAACGCGACGAGATGCTGGGCCTTTCCGAATATCTCGCGCATCTCTCGAAGTGCCTGATCCTCGCCGACATGCGCGGCATTCCGACGATCGGGCTACTCTATGGCCACACGGCGGCGGGCGCCTTCATCGCCACCGCGCTTTCGACGCGCATCCTCGTCGCGCTGCCTGGCGCCGACCCCGAGGTGATGGATCTGCCCTCAATGTCCCGCGTGACGAAACTCTCCATCGATGTGTTGAAGGAGAAGGCGAAATCAACGCCTGTGTTTGCGCCGGGGCTCGAAAATCTCGCGCAGACAGGCGCGGTCGCCGAAACATGGGATCCGCAAAAATCATTGGCCGCGCAACTGTCGGCGCTGCTGCGGCGCGAGGCGGAGACGGGCGATCGCCGCGACATTCTCGGCAAGGCGCGGGGCGGGCGCCCGAAGGCGGCGGAGATCAGCTTGCGAGTGCAGCAACTGGCGCGTGGAGAAGCTGGCGGCGGCGCATGACTGATCTTGCTTCTTGGGGGACAGCCTCAGCGCCGGTGCGGCACGCGCTGCTGCGCGTTGAGCCCGCGGCCTACGCCTTGATGCTCGCGGGTCGGCCGGACGTTGCCGGCGAGGCGCTTCTGGCCGATTGGGCGGCGCTTGGGCGTCCGCTCATCGCCCGCCGGCGGACCTCATGCGATGGCGCCGGGTGCGTCGCCGCGGGGATTGCGCTGCCGCCTTCGCATGGCAAGAAGCGCATCGCCTTGCAGCTTGATCCGGGCGCCATCCGGGCGGTCGCGCCGCCGCCTCTGCTGCAGGACGCCGCCCACGCTGTGCCCGCCGGATGGCGCGCGGCGATCGCGGCTATTGTCGATCTTTGCGAGGATGCCGGAGTCGAGGCCCGCGTCTTCGGCGGGCTCGCCTGGTCGAGCCTCACGGGCTTCGAATATCTCAGCGCCTCGTCCGACCTCGACCTGCTCGTCGCGGTGAATGAGGATACGGACGTCGCCGCGCTGCTCGACGGGCTGGCGCGGATCGAGGCGACCGCGCCGATGCGCCTCGACGGCGAGATCGTCCGGCTCGGTTTAGCGGCGAACTGGCGGGAGCTGAACACCGGCGCCGGCGAGGTTCTGGTCAAGACCATTGACGGCGTCGTCATGCGTCCGCGTGGGGTCATGTTTCCGAGCAGCGTCTCATGCGCGTGAGCGCCGCCACGGCTCTACGTTTCGCGCCGCCGCCCGCGCTCTCGGCGGAGGCGATCGGCGCCTTGGCCTCGTCGTGCCTGCGCCGCGAAGTTGAAACCTGGCCGAAACCCGGCCTCGTCAGTCATGTCGACAATGGCAGCCACGCCGACATGGACGCCGCCATGCTTCGCCGCAGCGCGACTGTGCTGCGACCCTTCTTCGCGGCGCTCGCGGCGGCGGGCGCCGAAGGCGCTTCAATGGGACGCCTGCGCGCCATCGGGATCGCGGCCGAGGCCGAAATGCTGTCCGCGACGGGCGGCGTCAACACGCATCGCGGCGCGATCTTCGGCCTTGGCCTCCTCTGCGCCGCCGCCGGCCTTGAGGACCCTGGCGGCGAGACGCTTGGCACGGCGGTCGGCCGCCGCTTCGGGCGCGCGATCGCCGCAGGTCCCGTCCCGCTACATAGCCACGGGGCCAAGGCCGGGCGGCTCTATGGCGCGCGCGGCGCGCGGGGCGAGGCTGCGGGGGGATTTCCGAGCGTCTACGACATCGGCGCGCCGGCCTTGGTCGAGGGGCGAAGGCTTGCGCCGGATGATCCGGAAGCCCCCCGCGTGCAGGCGATTTTCGCGCTCATCGCGGCGGTCACGGACACCAACATCCTCCACCGGGGCGGCGCGGAGGGGCTTGCTTTCGCGCAACAGCGTGCGGAAAGCTTTTTGCGACGCGGCGGCGTCGGCGCGCCGGACTGGCGCGCTGTGGGCACCCGCATCCATGCCGAATTCGTCGCGCGCCGCCTCAGCCCCGGCGGCTCCGCCGATCTTCTGGCCATGAGCCTTTTCGTTCATGAGCTGGAGCATTTTCCAGCGAAGCGGCTCCGCGTCGAGAGAATGATATGACGCTCGCCATCCTCTGCTCCGGCCAGGGCGCGCAGCATAAGGATATGTTCGCTCTAACCGCGCAGGCGCCGGAGGCGGCGGCCGTGTTCGCCGCCGCCGCGGAAGCGCTTGGGATGGATCCTCGCGAC
>DAITNE010000402.1:0-2382 GCA_036834765.1 Methylocella sp. | reverse complement strand
CCAAACGCATCAGCCTTTAACTCCCCACCGAGATCATCCTGACATGAGCGACCTCAGCGAACTTCAAACGGCGATCCTCGCCGACATCGCGTCCGCGAGCGACGAGGCGGCGCTCGAAGCGGTGCGGGTGGCGACGCTGGGCAAAAAAGGCTCGGTCTCCGCGCTGCTGTCCGGCCTTGGCAAGATGACGCCGGACGAGCGCAAAACGGAAGGCGCGGCGATCAACGCGCTGAAGGACAGCGTTAATGCGGCTCTTGTCGCGCGCCGCGCAATCCTCAGGGAGGCGGCGCTCGAAGCGCGGCTGAAGACCGAGACGGTGGACGTCACATTGCCGGTCCGCGCGCGTGGGCTCGCGCAAGGGCGCATCCATCCGGTGACGCAGGTCACGGATGAGCTCGCCGCGATCTTCGCCGATATGGGATTCTCCATCGCCGAAGGGCCGGATATCGAGTCGGACGACTATAATTTCACCAAGCTGAATTTTCCGCCCGACCATCCCGCGCGCGACATGCACGACACCTTCTTTTTGAATCCCGGCGCCGACGGCGAACGCAAGGTGCTGCGCACCCATACGAGTCCGGTGCAGGTGCGAACCATGCTGTCGCAAAAGCCGCCGATCCGCGTGATCTGCCCCGGGCGCACCTACCGCTGCGATTCGGACCAGACGCATACGCCGATGTTTCACCAGGTCGAAGGCCTCGTCATCGACCGCTCGGCGAATCTTGGCCATCTGAAATGGATTCTCGAAGAGTTTCTGAAAGCGTTCTTCGAAGTGGCGGACGTGAAGATCCGCTTTCGGCCGAGCTATTTCCCGTTCACCGAACCCTCCGTCGAAGTCGATGTTCAATGCTCACGGAAAGACGGCGAGATCCGCTTCGGCGAGGGCGAGGACTGGCTCGAAATCGGCGGCTGCGGCATGGTGCATCCGAATGTTTTGAAAAATTGCGGCCTCGACCCGGACGTGTATCAGGGCTTTGCGTGGGGCGTCGGCATCGACCGCCTGGCGATGCTGAAATATGGCATGTCGGATCTGCGCCCCTTCTTCGAGGCCGACGTGCGCTGGCTGAAGCATTATGGCTTCCGGCCGCTCGACCTGCCGAACCTCGTCGGCGGCCTCAGCGGGTGAAGCCGGATATGCGCATGATTGCGCGCGAGGAGATCCATGAGCCTGAAAGAGGTTAAACCGCCTCAGGCGATCGTAGCCGCGTCCGCTCCGGCGAGGACAAAGTCGACGAACTATCCGGAGCCGTTCGCATCGATGATGGCGAATCGGATCAAACATCCGCTCGGCGATCTTTTTGGTCTCAAGAATTTTGGGGTCAATCTGACGCGTCTTCGGCCCGCCGGCGTCTCCGCTCTCCATCATCGCCATTCGCGGCAAGATGAATTCATCTATGTCTTCGAGGGCGCCCCGACCCTCTTCACGGGCGTGGACGAAATTGAACTGCGCCCCGGCATGTGCGCCGGCTTTCCCGCTGGCGGCGCTGCGCATCATCTAGCGAATCGAACCGATGCGGATGTGGTCATCCTGGAGATCGGCGACCGCACGCCGGGGGGCGAAGGCTCCTATCCGAATGACGACATCGTGGCGGTCATGGCGCCAAAATGGGATTTGGCGCTTCACGCGCAAGGATGGCAGCTCCTATTGAGTTCCGCCTGGAGATAGAGGATTCTAGAAATCGCTTGCGATGCCCTTGACCTCCCAATCGCCATAACGCACCGGCTCCGGGCCGCCGCGGCCATTGATCTCCGTTGGCGGCGCTTCGCTGGCCTGCGCATTGGCGCGGCGATCCTCGGCTTCGGCGAGCGCACGCCGGGCGGCCGGGGTCAACGCCTTGGCGGGCTCACTCTCGCCGGGGGTAGCCCTTGAATCCGTCTTGCTCATGTCAACGTCTTTTCCCTTTGTCCCCAGCTTTTCGCCTCGAATGCGCGAATAAGCCCAGAAGCTTCTGGATTTGAAACAAAACAACCGCGCGGTGTCGGCCCGATCATGATATATTCATTTTAAATCAGAGCGACATGGAACGAAACCCGCCTTTTTTGATCGTCGAGGCCCCGAGCAGAGCATGAATTTGAACGCCCCTCCGCGCCGGCCCGACCGACCACGGAACCGCAACGGTGCGCTCAATCGGCCGGGGCAGGGCGGCTCCGCGGAAGCGGCAAGACTCGAGGCCGAGCAGCATCCGGGGCTTCCCGCGCGTCTCGCCGCCGCCGCAATTCTGGGCGACATCATTGGCAAATCCCATTCTCTCGAAGAGTGTTTTTCGCCGGGCGCGATCCCGGCCCGGCTTGGCGGCCTCGACGCGCGCGACGTCGCCCTCGCCCGCTCGATCGTGACCGTCGCGCTGCCGTCGATGAAGCACAGCCTCAACTTCTCTGCCA
>DAITNE010000401.1:0-2386 GCA_036834765.1 Methylocella sp. | reverse complement strand
AGGAATTCTGCGTCGACATCATGTCCGTGCGCGAAATTCGCGGCTGGACTCCGGCGACGGCGCTGCCGCAATCACCGAGTTTCGTTCGCGGCGTCGTCAACCTCCGCGGCGCCGTCTTGCCGATCGTCGATCTTTCCGCCCGCCTCGGCTTTTCGCCCACCGACCCAACCGCGCGCCATGTCATCATCGTCGCGCAGATCGGCAATCAGTCCGTTGGGCTTCTCGTTGACGCCGTCTCCGACATTCTTTCGGTCACCGACAATCTGTTGCAGCCGACGCCAGACGTCGCCTCCGAAATGGTGAAGATATTCGTGAAAGGCGTCATCGCCATCGAGAACCGCATGATCAGCCTGATTGCGCTCGACCACGTCTTGCCGGGCGCGGAGCGGAAGCCGCATGAGCGAGACCCTGTTCGCCAGTCCGCCGATCGCAAGAGGCGAGGGCCTCCCCCCGGCGAGTTCGTGCTCTCGCGGGAGGACTTCCGCCAGATCGCGGCCATGCTTCATGCCGACGCCGGCATTCATCTTCCCGAGACGAAGGCGGCGCTCGTCTATTCGCGCCTCGCGCGGCGCTTGCGCGCGCTTGGCCTTGTGAGCTTTCGCGATTATTGCGCTCTCGTGGCTGGCGCGGCGGGCGCTGACGAACGGCAGAAGATGCTGGCGGCGCTGACGACCAACGTCACCAAATTCTTTCGCGAGCCGCATCATTTCGATCATCTCGAACGGGTCGTTCTGCCGCCGCTTCTGAAGGCCGCGCGGCAGGGCGGGCGCGTGCGCTTGTGGTCCGCCGCCTGCTCCAATGGCCAGGAGCGCTATTCCATGACGATGGTCATACTATCCTTGATGCCGGACGCCCATCGCTTCGACGTCAGGGTGCTCGCCAGCGACATCGACGCCAACATGCTCGCCGAAGCGAAAAAAGGCGTTTACGCCGAAACCTTCGCTGAGGGCGCGCCCGCGAAAATGCGCCAACGCTGGCTGCCGCCCGTAGCCGAGGGCCCGCGCGGCGAGCGCGGCCGTTACGTCGCCGTCGCCGACGAATTGCGCGATCTCGTGGTCTTCCGCGAACTGAACCTCTTCGGTGACTGGCCGATGCGCGGCCCGTTCCAGGCGATCTTCTGCCGCAACGTCGCGATCTATTTCGAGGAGGAGACGCAGCGCCGGCTGTGGAGTCGATTCGTTCCGATGCTGGCGCAGGGCGGCCGGCTCTACATCGGCCACTCTGAACGGCTGACCGGCGCGGCGGCGGAAGCTTTCGACGGCGAGGGCGTCACCTGCTACCGGCTGAAGGGAAGCGAGCGGACATGAAGTCTGTGCGTGTCCTTATCGTCGACGATTCGGCGACCGTGCGAGGTCTGATCCGCATGCTGCTGGGGCGCGACCCTTCGGTCGAGGTCATCGGCGAGGCGGCGGATCCCCATGAGGCGCGCGCCGCCATCAAGACGCTCAATCTCGACGTGGTCACGCTTGATATCGAGATGCCGAAAATGAACGGGCTCGATTTCCTCGACAAGATCATGCGGCTGCGGCCGACTCCTGTGATTATGGTCTCAAGCCTCACGAGCAGAGGTGCCGACGCCGCTATCGCGGCGCTCGAAATGGGCGCCTTCGATTGTGTCGGCAAGCCTTGTTCGGGCCAACATGATCAGTTTGGCGAGCAATTGCTGGCCAGCGTCAAGGCGGCGGCCGGACGGCGCATGCGGATCACCGAGGACCGCGGCGCGCGCGCGCCTGCGCCGGCGCAGCGTCCCTATTTCAGCGATGGCCGCGTGGTGGCGATCGGCGCTTCGACCGGCGGCGTCGAGGCGCTCATCGCGGTGCTGTCGCATTTCCCGCCGAACTGCCCGCCGACCGTCGTTACGCAACATATGCCGGCGGCGTTCACGCGAACCTTCGCCGAGCGTCTCGATCGTCTCAGCCGGGCGATGGTGTGCGAGGCCTTCGACGGCGCGCCGCTGGAGCCGGGGCGCGTCTATCTGGCGCCAGGCGGCGACGCGCATTTGCGCGTCGAGGGCGCCTCGCCGCCGCGCTGCCGTCTGTGGAGAAGCGACCCCGTCAATGGCCACCGGCCGTCCGTCGACGTGCTGTTCCAGTCCGTCGCCAAAGCGGTCGGCGCCCGCTCCACCGGGGCGATCCTGACCGGCATGGGCCGCGACGGCGCCGAGGGCCTCCTCGCCATGCGCAAGGCGGGCGCACCGACGATAGGTCAGACAGAAGCCAGCTGCCTCATCTATGGCATGCCAAAGGCCGCGTTTGAAATCGGCGCAACGCAAAAGCAGGTTCCTTTGCACATGATGGCTTCAGAAATTTTGCGCGTCACCAGCGCCGCGTCACTAGTCGCCAGCTTCAGCTAAATTGAAACCTTTATGTGATTCGCTTGCGTCCTC
>DAITNE010000400.1:0-2403 GCA_036834765.1 Methylocella sp. | reverse complement strand
CGCATCAAGCTCAAGCACCTATACCCTGCGCTTTAGATGAATCGGGCGACTAGCGTCGCAGCAGCTGCCCGGCTGTCCTCTTGGCGGTTCTCATCGCGCCGATAACAGCCGCCTTGGAGCGATCGGCGACGATCGACTGTCCGGGCGAGCGCGGAGACAAGCCGAGCCGGCGCAGATAGTGGTTGGCCCGGTAGACATCAGCCTGAAGCCAGTCGGGGAATTCCATATTGAGGCTGAGCGAGACCGACACCATGTTGTGGTTTTGCACCCGATGCGAGCCATGCGTTGGGATGTGCACAGCGTCGCCCGGATAAAGCGTAAAGTTTCGGGCGACCTTTTCGGCGTGCGGCTTGTATGTCCCGGCCGAAATCGCAACGATATAATATTGCTCTATCTCTTCTTCCGTCGTGACGGCCCGATCATTGGGATCGCAGACCCAAAGGTCCTTCGATCCGCTAATCTGAACCAGAAAGTTGATCTCGGCGTCGAAATGAAAGGGCGTCTTGCGGTTCGGCGAAGTGATGAAGACCAGCATTTCGGCGTTTTTCAAAAGCTTCGAGCCTTCGAGGCCGGCGATCTCGCGGACAAACGCCTCATATTCGTCGAGAAGCTGCTTATAGGCCGGATCGACCTCGACATGTTTGAGCACGATCCATGCGCTAGCCGTCTCGATTCGTTCGATGATTTCAGGAATCGGCATGGTGGGGGCCGGAACCGAGCCCCATTTGTCGGTCAGCGAGAGATCGCCGGCATCGATGTCGTTTTTTCGTTTCGCGGCTTGCTCCGCCACCTTGGTCAGAGCTTCAATGCTGAACAGCGGATGGCCGGCGAGGGGATGGTGGGCCGCAAAGGCCTTCTTATGCAGCGCCTGACGGCATTCGTCGATCGGATCGACCGTGGTCCATTTTCCTGCCCCATGGGCCGAAGGCGGCATGGTCACCATCTTTATCTCTTTAAAAAGGCGGACGGCTGAGATTTGGCTGTTTACCGCGAGTCCGTATAAAGGGCAAACCTGAGCCGCACTGGCGAGGCCCCGTTCTCGCATCCGAAAACGTTGGACGGCTGACTGGCGCTCGCGCGCCGGCGTCGCTTTCGGCGCCGACTCGCGCTACAAGCAGTCTTGTCGGATTTCCAAAGACCCCGCGACCCCAATGGACCCCATTCATTCAAGCCGCGTCGGCTTCGTGCATCTGCATGTTCACAGCTCCTATTCCCTGCGCGAAGGCGCGATGGGGATCGGCAAGCTCGCCAAATTGGCCGCCGCGGACAAAATGCCGGCGCTGGCGGTCACCGACACCAATAATCTTTTCGGCGCGCTCGAATTCTCCGAAAAGCTCGCCAAGGACGGCGTGCAGCCGATCGCCGGCCTACAGATTGCGCTCGATTTCGGCGACGGCGCGGCGATGGCCCAGCGCGGCGAGGACAGCGGCGCCGGCCGGGCTTCGATCGTGCTGCTCGCCTGCGACGAAGCGGGCTATCTCAACCTTATGCACATCGCCTCACGCGCCTGGCTCGATCCGGCGCTGGGGGATACGCCTCACGCCGCGCTGGAGCGTCTTGACGGCCGGACCTCCGGGCTCATCGCGCTCTCGGGAGGGCCCGCCGGCCCCCTGGACCGCGCCTTCGCCGCGAGCCGGCCCGAACAAGCGCTGCGGCGCGCCGAAAGGCTCGAAGCGCTGTTTCCGAGCCGGCTCTACGTCGAGTTGCAGCGCCATGGCATGCCGGGCGAGATCCAGACCGAGCCGCGCCTCCTCGATCTCGCCTACCGCCGCGCGCTGCCGCTGGTTGCAACCAACGAGCCCTATTTCGCCGAGGCTTCCGACTATGAGGCTCATGACGCCCTGATCTGCATCGCTGAGGGCGCCGTCATCGGCGACGGAGGCCGCCGCCAACTCTCGCCCGAGCATCGCTTTAAGACCCGCGCCGAAATGGTCGCGCTGTTTTCCGATCTGCCCGAGGCGACGCGCAACACGGTCGAGATCGCGCAGCGCTGCGCCTATCGGCCACGGACCCGCAAACCGCTGCTGCCGCGCTTTTCCGACAGCGGCGCCGTGGAGGAAGAGGCCGCTCTTCTGCGCCGGGAGGCGGAGGCGGGGCTGGACGCGCGGATGAACGCGCATGGGTTGACGCCCGGCTTTTCGCCGGACGATTACCGCGCCCGTCTCGCCTTTGAGCTCGACGTCATCATCAAGATGAAGTTCCCCGGCTATTTCCTCATCGTCGCGGATTTCATCAGATACGCCAAGTCTGAGGGCATTCCGGTCGGGCCCGGGCGCGGCTCGGGCGCCGGATCGCTGGTCGCCTATGCGCTGACGATCACCGATCTCGATCCGATCCGCTTCGGCCTTCTGTTCGAGCGCTTCCTCAATCCGGAACGCGTGTCGATGCCCGACTTCGACATCG
>DAITNE010000399.1:0-2408 GCA_036834765.1 Methylocella sp. | reverse complement strand
TCCGCCGGCGGAACGCGCAAGCCCTCCTTCACCGCCGCCGCCGCGATGGCGGCTGCGACCGGATGCTCGGAGCGCGCCTCAACGGCGGCGACCAGCGCCAACGCCTCAGCGCGCGAGAAACCCGGCGCCGGCAGAAAATCGACAAGTTCGGGAACGCCCCGCGTAATCGTTCCGGTCTTGTCGAGCGCCATCGCCTTGACGCTTGAGAGCTCCTGCAGGGCGGCGCCCTTTCGGAACAGGACGCCGAGTTCGGCGCCCCGCCCCGTTCCGACCAGGATCGAGATCGGCGTCGCAAGGCCCATGGCGCAGGGGCAGGCGATGATCAGCACGGCGACCATGGCGACCAGCGCATGGCTCAATGCGGGCGCTGGGCCAAAGAGGAGCCACAGCGCAAAGGTAAGGAGCGCGACGGCGATCACCGCCGGCACGAACCAGCCCGTCACCCTGTCCACAAGCGCCTGGATCGGCAGCTTCGCACCCTGCGCCTGCTCGACCATGCGGATGATCCGCGCCAGGGCCGTATCGGCGCCCGTCTTCGTCACCTTGAAGGAAAAGCTTCCCGTCGTATTGATCGTCGCGCCGACGACATCGGCGCCGACGCCCTTTGCGACGGGCTGCGGCTCCCCGGTCAGCATCGATTCATCGACGAAGGAGGAGCCCTCGACCACCTCGCCGTCGACGGGGATTTTTTCACCGGGCTTGACCCGCACGACATCGCCGACGACGACATCGTCGAGGGGCGTCTCGACCGCCGCGCCATCGCGCAGCACGAAAGCCGATTGCGCCTTGAGGCCGATGAGACGCTGGATCGCCGCCCCGGCGCGCCCCTTGGCGCGCGCCTCCAAAGTGCGCCCGACCAGAATCAGCGTCACGATCACGGCGGCGGATTCGAAATAAACGTCGTTCGTCCCGGCGGGGAACAGCGACGGCGCGAAGGTCGCGAGCGTCGAATAGGCGAAAGCGGCGCCGGAGCCCAGCGCCACTAGTGCATTCATCTCGGGCGCGCCCCGCAACAGCGCCGGAATGCCGCTCTTGAAGAAGCGCCAGCCCGGACCGAACAGAATGAGCGCGGTCAGCGCGAATTCTATGATCCGGCTGGTCTCAACTCCGATGCGGTCCATGACGAACATGTGGACCGCCGGAAACAGATGCGAGCCCATTTCCAGCGCCACGATCGGCGCCGTCAGGACCAGAGCCAGAAGAGTCGCGCGGGTTAAATCGCCCCCATCGCCGTGGTCGTGCTGGTGCTCATGCTCCTGCGCCCCGGCGCCCGCATCGGGCTTGATCTCGCGCGTCGGATAACCGGCCTCGGTCGCCGCCCGCGCGATCGCCGCCGCCGTGGTCGCGCCGCTGACGAAGCGCACGGAGCCCGCGCCTGTCGCGAGATTGACCCTCGCCTCGACGACGCCTTCGACGCTCCGGAAGGCCTCCTCGACGGTCTTGACGCACGCGTCGCAACTCATTTTGTCGATCGAAAACTGCGCCGTCGTCAGAACGGACGCGTAGCCCGCCTTGTTGATCGCCTCGATCACGCCTTCAAGGTTCGCCGGCCCCAGAAAGCTGACGCTCGCCTGCTCGGTCGCCAGATTGACCGCGACCGAGCCGACGCCGGGAACCGCGCCGATCGCTTTCTCGACGCGCCCGACGCAGGAGGCGCAATGCATGCCCTTGACGGGGAGGCTGACGGGGAGGCTGACGGGGCCGGAAGCGGATTTGGCGGGACCAGATGACATCGATCTATCCTTTACGCAGTCCGCGCGTTTTGCTTTGGGAAAGCGGAAGCAATCGACATGCAAGCGACCGCCCATCGTAGTAAAAATGATCGGCCGCAGCGCGAAATCAAGTGTGGAGGCGCCGCCTCGCCAGGCAAGACCGGGGGCGATGGATCTCGATGAACTGAAGGCGCTCCGCCGTCGCGCCCTTTCGGACGGCGCAGCGAGACCCTAAATGGAAGTCTCGTGAATGATTGTGACTGGAGACCCTTATGCCGCAATCGATCGTCATCACCGTGCCGCATAATCTTGGCGCCGACGCCGCCAAAAAGCGCATCGCCGAGCGCATCGAAGCGTTGCGCACGGCCTATGTCGACAAATTGGCCCAATCCGAAGTCAACTGGACGGGCAATAAGGCGGATCTGCGCGTCCAGGCGCTGGGCCAGAGCATGACCGCGCAGATCGACGTGATGCCCGACAGCGTACGCATCGAGGCGCAGCTGCCGTGGCTGCTTGCGGCGCTTGGCGAGAAGGCCAAGGGATTCTTGACCAGCAACGCGCAAGAATCGTTGAAGATCGGCTATACGCCGCCGAAAAGCTGAACGCGCGGCGCCAGCAAAAAAGCCGTCAGTGCACGGCGACCATTACGTCGGATGATTTGATGATGGCGTAGGCCTTCTTGCCCTTGGCGAGGGC
>DAITNE010000398.1:0-2417 GCA_036834765.1 Methylocella sp. | reverse complement strand
AGATGGCGGCCGTCGTCGAGACCTACGTCCCGGCCCGGCTCGACCGCCTCAGCTGGAGCCGGTTTCACACTCTGGTCGTCGTCGCGCTCGGCGTCACATGGATCCTCGACGGGCTCGAGGTGACGCTGGCCGGCTCCGTATCGGGCGCGCTTAAAGCCAGCCCCCGCCTGCATTTTTCGGACTCCGACGTCGGCCTCGCCTCTAGCTTTTACCTGATCGGGGCGGTCGTCGGCGCGCTGGTCTTCGGCTGGCTGACCGACCGGCTTGGCCGCCGGCTCCTGTTCTTCGTCACGCTCGGGCTTTATCTCGTCTCAGCCGCCGCAACGGCCCTCAGCTGGAATCTTGCGAGTTTTTGCCTGTTCCGGATGCTGACCGGGGCCGGCATCGGCGGCGAATATAGCGCCGTCAACTCGACCATTCAGGAGATGATCCCGGCGCGCTACCGCGGCCGCACCGATCTCGCCATCAATGGCTCCTTCTGGATCGGCGGCGCGCTTGGCGCGGCGAGCTCCATAGTGCTGCTCAACCCGGCGGTCATCAATCCTGAGCTTGGCTGGCGGCTCGCTTTCCTGATCGGCTCGACGCTTGGCCTCGTCATCCTGACCCTACGCGCATTCATTCCAGAAAGCCCGCGCTGGCTCATCATCCATGGGCGCGAGGCGGAGGCCGAACGGATCACGGCCGAAATCGAGGCGAAGGCCGGGCTGGCGCCGGACGGCGACGGCGATTTGAAGCCGTTGCGCATCCGCCCGCGCAAGTTCACGCCGCTCCGGCAGGTTTTCGAGACCCTGTTCGTAACCTGTCGCCGGCGCGCGCTGGTCGGCCTCACGCTGATGGCCGCGCAGGCATTCTTCTACAACGCGATCTTTTTCACCTACGCCCTTGTCCTCACGCAATTTTACCGCATCGCACCGCATGACGTCGGCTGGTATATTCTGCCCTTCGCGCTCGGCAATGTGCTGGGGCCACTCGTCCTCGGCCCTCTGTTCGATTCTGTTGGCCGCAAGCCGATGATCGCGTTCACCTATGCGGTGTCCGGGCTGCTGCTCGCCGGAGCCGGCTGGCTGTTCGCCCATAATCTTATCGACGCGACGGAACAGACCATCGCCTGGATGACGATCTTTTTCTTCGCCTCCGCGGCGGCGGGCGCCGCCTATTTGACCGTGAGCGAAACCTTTCCCGTTGAAATCCGGGCGCTCGCCATCGCGGTTTTCTATGCGGCGGGCACGGCGGTCGGCGGAGTAGGCGCGCCCTGGTTTCTCGGTGCCCTGATCGAGACAGGCGCGCGGAGCAGCGTCTTCGTCGGCTATCTTCTCGGCGCAGCCCTGATGCTGATCGCCGCGATCGTCCAGTTGCTTTTTGGCGTCGCAGCGGAGCGCAAGCCGCTGGAGCAGGTGGCTCAGCCCTTGTCGTCGGCCTCAGATTGAGGCTCCGCCTTGGTCGCAACCTTTTTCTCCGCGCGCGGTCCCTCGACGAGGCGAACGAACATGCCGCGCAGCGTGCTGACGTCCTGCTCGCTGAGGCTGAGACGGTGGAAGATATTGCGCAGATTGCGCCGCATCACCGGGGCCTTGCCGATGGGCCGGAAGAAGCCCGCGCGCTCCAGTTCGCCTTCGAGGTAATCGAAGAAGGACAGCACCATCTCGCGCGGCGCGGGCGGCGAACCCGGATCCGCCACGAAAGGCGCCTTGGCGCCCGTGGCCGCGCGCATAAACTCATAGCCAACGAGCAGCACCGCCTGCGCCAGATTGAGCGAGGCATAGGCGGGATTGACCGGAAAAGTCACGATGACGTCGGCCACCGCCGCCTCGTCGTTGGAGAGGCCGGTGCGCTCCGGCCCGAACAGGACGCCGCGCTTCTCTCCCGCCGCGATGGCGCGCGCCGCCTCCGGCATCGCCTCACTGGGCGTCAGGATCGGCTTGAATTGCCCCCGTTCCCGCGCCGTCGTCGCATAGACGAAATTGAGGTCCGCCACGGCCTCCTCAAGCGTATCGTACAGTTTCGCGGCTTCAAGGAGGTGGACCGCGCCCGCCGCCGCGGCGTTTGCGCCCTTCTTCAGCGCCCCCGTGCGCGGCCAGCCCTCGCGCGGCGACACGAGTCGCAGATCGGAGAGGCCGAAATTCGCCATCGCCCGCGCGCACATGCCGATGTTCACGGCGAGCTGCGGGCGCACCAGAATAATCGCCGGTCCGCCGCTGAGGCTTGTCTTCGTACGGTCTGTTCCGGCGCCGGTCATGGGTTGCTTTGCGTTTTGAGTGGGCGATGGCGGAGCGCAGCCGGTGTTGCCTCAAATCTCGCGCAATCGCAATCGCGCGCTCAAAGAGCGCCCGCAGGCTCAGCCAGTCTCCGCATCCTCTGGCTCTTCGCCCGCGACATATTCGAGGATGTCGCCCGGCTGGCAGTCGAGCTCGCGGCAG
>DAITNE010000397.1:0-2425 GCA_036834765.1 Methylocella sp. | reverse complement strand
GCATGGCGGCGGCTGGCATGGCGGCGGCTGGGGCGGCGGCTATGGCGGCTGGGGCTGGGGGCTCGGCACGGGTCTCGCCGGCCTTGGCCTTGGTTATGGATTGGCCAGCGGCTGGGATTATCCGTACGACTATGCCTATGGCTATCCTTACTATGGATATCCCGGTTATGCCTACGCGCCGGGCTACTACACGACCGCGCCGCAGGTGGCGACTACGGCGCCTCTGGTCACCGGACGCAGCGTCGCCGAGGGCGTCGGCGATTTCTGCACGACGCCGGTGAAGAAATGCGAGCTTTATCACCCGTCCAACGTGGGCGCCGGATGTTCGTGCCGAGTGCCTGGCGGCCGCGCGAGCGGTTCGGTCACGCCCTGAAATAGGCGCGATACCAGTCGACGAAGGCCCGGACGCCCTCCGCAAGAGGCGTTCCGGGCCTGTAGCCCGTCAATTGAAACAGAAGCTGCGTGTCGGCGAAGGTGATTGGGACGTCGCCCTGCTGCATGTCGACGAAATTGCAGGTCGCGCGCAGGCCCGTCGCGGCCTCAATCGCCGCGATGAAGTCCATCAGTCCAACGGGTCTCTCGGCGCCGATATTGACGACGCGCCAGGGCGCCACCGGCGAAAGGCTGTCATGCTCCACCGCGGGGACGAGCCGCCGCTCGGGGGCCGGCGGAGCCTGCGGCAGCAAGCGGGCCATGGCCTCGACAAGATCGCTGATGAAGGTGAAGTCGCGTTTCATATTTCCGTGATTATAAACATCGATCGGACGGCCCTCGAATAGCGCCGCCGCGAATTTGAACAGCGCCATGTCCGGCCGCCCCCACGGGCCATAGACCGTGAAGAATCGCAGCATGGTAATCGGAACATGAAACAGATGGCTATAGGCGTGGGCCATCTCCTCATTGGCTTTTTTCGTGGCGGCGTAAAGGGTTAGCGGATGATCGGCGCGGTCGGTCTCGCGAAACGGGATCGCGGCGTTGGTGCCGTATACAGAGGATGTCGAGGCCATCAGCGCATGCTTCGGCGGCGCATGGCGCATCAGCTCCAGAAGATTGAAGGTCCCGGCGAGGTTCGCGTCGAGATAGGCGCGCGGATTTTCGAGGCTGTAGCGTACCCCTGCCTGCGCCGCGAAATGATAGACGGCATCGAACCCCGCGCCATAGATCGCCTTCAGCCCCGCGAAATCCTCAAGCAGCAAACTGTGGCCGCGAAAGAATTGGTTTTGCTCCAGAATCGCGTGGCGGCGACGCTTTAGCTCGGGGTCATAGTAGGGCGTGAAGCCGTCCAGTCCAACGACCTCATGGCCGTCGGCGAGAAGCCGGGCGGCCATATGGAACCCGATGAATCCGGCGCTGCCGGTGACGAGAATGCGCATGGCGCTCAAGGTTGCAGGCGAAGCGGATTTGACCGCCGCGCAGAAGGTGACTAAATCACGGGCGTGGAAAAGAAAAATCCCTCGCATGTTTCCCAGCCGATTGGCAATCTTGATCCAGCGCATTTCGATGGGCGCGAAAAAACCGTAAGGTTTGAGCTTGGTAACGTTGAAGGTTCGAACTACGTAAATAGCCTGATGAGACTTTCTGTCCTTCCGTGCCAGGTTTCGAAGGATTAGAAGGCCGTTCGGCAGCTTAACCAAGAAAAACCCTGAGCGGGGGTTGTTCCGCCCATTTGGATTTGGGTCTGGATCACAGGGGATCGATTTGATGCAGTATCGGCGCTTCTTCGACGATGCGATCTCGAAGTTGAAGGATGAGCGGCGCTACCGCGTCTTCGCTGACCTCGCGCGGGATGCGGCGGCTTATCCCAGCGCCATCTGGCGTCGCGGCGCAGGCGCGCACGCCCCCGTCGATGTCGTCGTCTGGTGCTCTAACGATTACCTGTGCATGGGCCGACACCCGGATGTGATCGAGGCCATGACGGGCGCGGCGCAGGCGCATGGCGTCGGCTCCGGCGGAACCCGCAATATTTCCGGCAATAGTCACCCGCTCGTCGAACTCGAGGCCGAACTCGCCGACCTGCACGGCAAGGAAGCGGGCCTTGTCTTCACCTCGGGCTGGATCTCGAACCTCGCCGCCATCTCGACCATCGGCGACATCCTCCCCGACTGCCTGATCCTCTCCGACCAGCTGAACCACAATTCGATGATCGAGGGCGTGCGCCGCTCCAAGGCCGAGCGCAAGGTGTTCCGCCACAACGATCTCGCCCATCTGGAGGAGCTTCTCGCCAAGGCTGGCCCCGAGCGGGCGAAGCTCATCGTGTTCGAGAGCCTTTATTCGATGAACGGCGACATCGCGCCGATCAACGAGATCGCCGATCTCGCCGATCGCTACAACGCTATGACCTATATGGACGAGGTCCACGCTGTCGGCCTTCTCGGCGCGCGCGGCGGCGGCATCGCCGAACGCGACGGCGCGATGGCGCGCATCG
>DAITNE010000396.1:0-2443 GCA_036834765.1 Methylocella sp. | reverse complement strand
GAGGCTGCGCAGGCCGCCGGGCGTCGCGTAGCGCCAGGGGCCGGTCTCGGCCTCATCCAGCCCTTTGGCCGACAGGGTGGAGAAGCGGTCCGTCCAGCGCCGTGCCAGCTTGCGGGTGCACCAGTTCTCGGCGAGGGCGGTGAAGTCGGGATCGCGGGCCGTGAAGTAGGAGGCGCCCGCATCGACCACCCGGCCCCCCAGGTACGGCGAGGACATCCGGCCGCCGACCGTGGACGCCCGCTCGCGTATGGAAACCGTCAGCCCGGCGTCCAGCAACTCCCGGGCGCATGCCAGACCCGCAATGCCGGCGCCGACAACGATGACCCGGCTCATATACGCAGTCTGCCTGTTGGCGCTGGGCTGGTAGTAAGGCGTGGTGACGGCGTACGACGTGGTGGTGGTCGGCGCTGGTCCGGCGGGGGCGAGCGCTGCCCGAGCGGCGGCTCGCGCCGGCGCAACAGATAGGCGTCCATGACGAAGCCGGCCTCGCGCCGCACCCGCTCCCGCGCGGCCTTGATCGCCGCCTTCGCGTCGGCGAGGCGCCCCGAGGCCAGCGCCTCCTGCGGCGTTCCGATATTGGCGCCCCAGTAGATCTCGATTTCGCCAGCCTCGATCGAGTCGACGGCCGCTTCGCCATCGAGCAGCACGACGACGCTGTCCGCTCCATCGGGAAATCCTTCTGCGAGCTTGCGCCCCGTCGTGATCAGCACCGATTCGCCGATGCGATTGAGCGCGATCCTGTGCTTGGCCGCCAGCGCCTGCACGCTGCTGATGCCCGGGATGACGTCGTAGTCGAAGCGAACCGCACCCTTGGCGTGAATGTTGGCGACGATCCGCAGCGTGCTGTCGTAGAGCGCAGGATCGCCCCAAACGAGGAACGCGCCCGTTTGCGCCTCGCTAAGCTCCTCGGCGAACAGGCGTTCATGGATCGCCGCGATCGCCGCGTGCCAGTCCGCGACGGCGGACTTGTAGTCGGCCGGGTCCTTTTCCCGCGCCGGCGTCTTGAAGGTCGCGAAGCGCGGCGTCCGCCCCTTGATGAAGCGCGCGCAAATATCCAGCCGCCGCCGGCTGAGACCGGCTTTCTCGGTGCCCTTGTCGGGAATGAAGATGACGTCGGTCCGGTTCAGCGCGTCGATGGCCTGAACCGTCATATGATCGGGATCGCCCGCGCCAATCCCGATGATGAGAATTTTTCGCAAAATCTGGTCTCCCGGGCTGCTGCGCCGATCAATACCAGCTTCAAACGCGGCGCGCACGCTTGTCCGCAACGCGGGCATCGTCGCCTGGCGTCGTCGCGGAACGTTTCAACAACAAGATGGCGGCGGTCGTCTCAATACGAATATTAAATTTTATCATACGGATATCTATATTTGCGCGGCGTTATGTAACACTACTATTCATGTCATTGTTTGCGGCTCGGCCAAATTTAGGATGCGTCGTTGCGTCGTATTGCTATACGCTTCTGATGCGCATCTATTGACACTATTATATAATGCAAGTCGCACTTGGCGATTGATTAGAAATTTTGACGTTACATCGCGGACCTTCGCCTAATATTTTCTTTGGAGACGACCTATGAGCACACTCATTAGCCATCGTTATCAACAGGTTATCGAGGAGATGGCCAACCTTGATTGGTCCGCCCTGACCCGGGCCGAACTCATGGCGGTGGCCGGAGCGTATCATTATTACTCCGTACATTTTTGTGAAACCGTTGATATTGCTTGCGATCTCTACCCTGGGGACCGTCAGCTCATCCTGCTTCGCGAGGGCGAGTGCGAGACGGATAACCTCTCCCCCTATCCGGGCGTGGCGGAAGAAGGCGAGAGAATGAACCATGATGAGTTCATGCGGCGCGTTTTCGCCATGTCGAGCCTCGACAAAGCCGAGCGGGAGAGGGTGGAGAGGCTTGGCCTAGCATATCTTTCGGAGGTCAGACGAATTGACCCGGTGACGCGGGTCCGGAGCTTGCCAACCTATGAGGATGGCGGACTTGAGAAGGTCTTCCGCGCGGTCCTTCGCGCCCCGGATTGGGATGAACCGTCGCTTCGAGCGTTCAATCACTTCCTGGTGGGACATATTCGCCTCGACAGCGATCCCGAAGCAGGCCACGGCTCTTTGTGCCGGCATCTGGCGTCGGACGATAGCGTTCTTCCCTTGTGGAGCGCGTTCCGCGATCTCCTCGTCGGAGCCGCGCCGCGCCTCGCCGGTCGAGCCTGAATTATTGGCGAGAGGATCGGACCCGAAAGTGGGAGCCGGTTTCGGCTAAATTCCGATGCTCGAGCTTTGAGAGGCTTATTTATCGACCTTGAAGGAGCGCGCCGCCGCGGCTAAATCCGCGCCCGCCTTCTCGGCCTCGCTGAGCGTCGCCGGAAAGACTTTCGCGGCGGCGCCCGGTTGGCCGAGGCGCTGGCTCGCGAGGGGCGTCGGGCTCGCCACCGCG
>DAITNE010000395.1:0-2449 GCA_036834765.1 Methylocella sp. | reverse complement strand
CAAAATCGTCCTCGGCGTTCTGCTACAAAACCTCAGTCAGACGGGCTGCTAGCGCACTCGCCCCGTCCAAAAACGGGACACGCCGGCCCGCCTCCACGTAACGCGCCCTTCATTTTGGTCAAGGTAAACAAAGACCGTCACTTGCGTAGCGGTTTTTAATCATGCGTCCAGCATCCGCCGGAGCGGCAACGCTCGCAGACGGCGCCACATCCCCGATCAAGGTTCTGCGTCCGGGGATGTCGCCAAAGCGGGCGACCTTTCCGGCGGCTGTCGGGACTCCTCTCCCGCTAAACCAGATCCTCGTCGGCGATTGCCTCGCCGAGCTGGCGCGCCTGCCCGCCGCCTCGGTCGATCTCGTCTTCGCCGATCCGCCCTATAATCTGCAGCTCGAATCGACGCTGTCACGGCCGGACCAGAGCCTCGTCGACGCCGTCGACGATGACTGGGACAAATTCGCCAGTTTCGCCCACTATGATTCCTTCACCAGAGCCTGGCTCGAAGCCGTCCGCCGCGTGATGAAGCCGGACGCGACGTTGTTCGTCATCGGCTCCTATCACAACATCTTCCGCGTCGGTTCGCTGCTGCAGGATCAGGGCTTCTGGATTTTAAACGACATCGTCTGGCGCAAGACCAATCCGATGCCGAATTTTCGCGGCCGGCGCTTCACCAACGCGCATGAGACGCTGATCTGGGCGGCGAAGGATCAGAACGCCAAAAACTACCGCTTCAACTATGAGTTGCTCAAAGCCGGCAATGAGGATTGCCAGCTGCGCTCCGACTGGCTGTTTCCGATCTGCACCGGCGGCGAGCGCCTGAAGGATTCGGCGGGCCGCAAGACTCACCCGACGCAAAAGCCCGAGGCCCTGCTCGCCCGCATTCTTCTGTCCGCCACCAATGCGGGCGACGTCGTGCTCGACCCGTTCTTCGGCTCGGGCACCACCGGCGCCGCGGCGAAACGGCTCGGGCGCGCCTTCATCGGCATCGAACGCGACGAAGGTTACGCCGCCGCCGCCGGAGCGAGAATCGCCGCCGTCGAGCCGCTGCCGCCCGAGGCCATCGCCTTCACGCCAAGCCGGCGCTCCGAGCCGCGCGTGGCCTTCGCGGCCATCGTCGAAGCGGGCCTGATCGCGCCCGGCGCCGCGCTGTTCGACGAGAAAGAGCGTCATACGGCCACCGTCCGCGCGGATGGCACCATCGCGCTCGGCGCCGTCGTCGGCTCGATCCACAAGATCGGGGCGCTGGCCCAGGGCCTGCCCGCCTGCAACGGCTGGACCTACTGGCATTACCGCGCGGATGGAGGGCCGGCGCCTATTGATTCGCTTCGCGCGACGGCGAGAGAGCGGCTGCGCGAGGCGGGGGCGTAATCGGTCGGCGGGCGGTTGGACAGCGGCCGCGATTCAGGATCTCGTCATCCGGCAAATATCGGTTAAGGTGAAAGCCGCCCGCAAGCGGAGCTTTTCCGATGCCTCAGCATGACGCTAAAGACGCACCGAGCGGCGCCCCGCCGGACCCGCCGGCCAAGGGCGAAAGCCTGCGCGAAAAAATCGGCCCCGCCATACTCGGATTCCTGTTGACCGGCGTCGTCGGCACGATGGTGGCGACCTGGTTTCAGCAGCGCGGCTGGGCCTGGCAGAGTAAAGTGGCGCAGGTTGAAAAGGATACCACGAGCGCACTGGACTCCCTTCACTCCACTTCGGATCTTCTGGACAAGCGTTGGTCCGCCACGTTCCAGATGGTTCAGGCGATTGAAAACAACAAGGAAGGAGACGAGGCGAAGGCGATCAGGGACACCTTCCTTTCCGTCAACAATGATTGGGAGCTGCAATACGCCAATACCGACGCCTCGGTTGAATTCAACGTCGATCGGCCGTTCGGCGTCGACGCGAAACGCATGCCGGACGCGGTGTGGCTGTTTCAATGCAACGCCTTCCCCTTCGACGGCGAAGGGGGCATCGACCCGGATTCAGCTCACACCATCCTGACGGTGATCAACCATTGCCACGATCTCGTGAAATCGGGCATCGCGGATCTTGACAAGACGCCGGGCGACCAGACCGCGCGCAAACGGCTGGTCGACCAATCCTATTTCCGCCTGTCGAACATCTATTATATCAACGACGCCCTTCGATGCGTCATCCTGGAGCGCGCCGTCGCAATGCGCCAAGGCCTCGACACGGAGCTCAGCCTCGGCTCATTCTTTCAGATCGGGCCGCAGACCTACAGCATTCCCGTCAAGGAGAGCGATTGCGTCGCGCCCTACAAGGAGTGGTCCGCCAAAAACCCGCCAAAGCAACAATAGATTGCTCCGAGCCCCCGGCAAGGCAGCGTGGGGCGGCAGTGGTTTAGGCGCGTCGAACCAATTTCGCGGGAGCGTTCATGAGTCGAGCAGGCGATGGAGCGCCATATATCGTTGGCAGCGGCATCGCCGGGCTCGCCAGCGCCGTCTATC
>DAITNE010000394.1:0-2455 GCA_036834765.1 Methylocella sp. | reverse complement strand
GTCCCGACATAGAGCAGGGGCGCGGCCTGAAAGCTTTCCGCCTTGCTGGCGGCGCGCCGGATCGCCGCATTGCTCCAGTCGATCACTTTAAGTGGATAGACGCCGGCGACGAAATCCTGGTCGAAGCTCAGCATGTGAAATACCTGCTTCGCCGCGAAACTGATGTCGGCGTCGATGAACAGCAGGTGAGTCGCCTGCGGCGTCTGCAGGAACTGGCTGACGAGAGTGTTGCGGCTGCGGGTGATCAGCGAATCATGGCCGAGCAGGGCGAGCGCCGCGTCGAAGCCCGCTTGCCCCGCGAACTGCGTCAGACCGAGAATCGATTGCATGTAATGCTGCGAGACGAGGCCCCCGAAACAGGGCGTCGCGATGAATACCATCGGTCGCTGCGCGGCTTGCGTCATGCTCGTCTCCCGGTGGCTCCCATGAGGTTCTTGCGGCGGGCGCCGCCACCGCAGCGACGGCCTCTCCCGCGCCAAGCCTTACGCGCCGAACCATGCGCGAAGCCGTCCGGGCATCGATCGGGCTGAAGCGGGCGCGTGCAGCCCCCCGTTAAGCCTAACGAAAGGTGAATCCCCCGGACGGATCATTTTGCGCTACCATCTGTCTTGCCCACCGCGAAGGCGATAGTTGGTTTCTTTCGATCTGACGCCAGCGAAACTAGCAATCGCGTTCGCACTCATAAATACGTTAAAACAATAAGTTATAGTTTTGTTTTAAGGTTCTGGCAGAATGTAAAACGCTTTGAGCGATTTCAAGGGAATGCAGGATTTGCGCGAGATGTCGTCGGAAAGATCGTCAACATCGTTGTTCACAACGGAAAAGCCTGTTTCGTTCGGCGCGAAGCTCGCCGCCTCGGATCAGTTCATGGCCTTGTTCAAGGAAGGCATGGACCTCGTCGGCGACGCCGCCGCCTATCTCGATGGCGCCGGCCGCGAACAGGCTCAGGCGCTGCCGCGCCCCGCGGCGCTCGCCTATGCGGTGGAGAGCATGCGGCTGACGACGCGGTTGATGCAGATCGCATCCTGGCTGCTGCTCCAGCGCGCCGTCAACGAAGGCGAGCTGACGCGGGCGGAAGCGTCCAGCGAAAAGCGCCGCATCCATCTGTCGCGGCAGGACGCCGTCTCGACCGATGAGCTTTTGCTGGCGCTGCCGCGGCGCCTTTGCGAATTCATCGAAATGTCGCTGCGCCTGCAGGCGCGCATCCGCCATCTCGATGCGTTGATCCACCGCGCCGATGGCGAAATCGCCCGCAAGGCACCGCCGAGCCCGGTCGAAGGCCAGATCGCGCTGCTGCGGGCAGCGTTTCCGGGCAACTGCTGAGATTTTACTTTAAGGCTGGTTCGAGGCTTATCCAGCATCCGGCTGCGGAAAGCTGCGGATGTCGGCGGCGACTTGAGGATAAAGCGCCGCCAGCGCCTCCGCGTCGCCGATCTCGACATCGGCCGGCACCACCCCCGGCCATTCCGTGCTGGCGCCGAGAAACCGGCGGCGCGCGCCGGCGAGGCGGGCGGTATGGAAGGTTGAACCGGGGATCAGAAGCTGCACGCGCTGGCCGGCGCGAAGGTCGGGACCGACAACGATGTGCTCCGCCGCGCCGTTTTCGCGCAGAAGCAGAACCTCGAGCGGATCGCCCAGATAATAATGATAGAGCTGGTCGTTGCGGATGCGATGCAGCTTTACGTGCGCCGCGGGCGTCACGAGAAAATACAGCGCCGATCCGAGCGGGCGCCCATCTGCGAAGGGGCCCGGCAGGCCGCCCGGCGCGATTGGCAGAGTGCTGCGCCAGGTTTCACGCACGAAGCCGCAGGTCGCATTGGCTTCGAGGCCGAGCAGGGCGCGCACCTCCTCGGCGGTCATTTCGGTCGAGAGACAGCCGTGTCGCCGCCCGTGCTCACTTCTTGCCGAAATTCAGTCCGGCGAAGCGCGAGTTGAAGCGCGAGAGGCGCCCGCCGCGATCAAGCAGCTGCGCCGACCCGCCGGTCCAGGCCGGATGCGTCTTGGGGTCGATGTCGAGATTGAGTGTCGCGCCCTCGGAGCCATAGGTCGAGCGCGTCACGAACTCGGTCCCGTCGGTCATGACGACCTTAATCAGATGATATTGCGGATGAATATCGGCTTTCATCGGAAATTCCTGTTAATCCTGCAAGGCTTTGAGCCGGTCGGGCCGGTCAAAAATCGCCTCGAACGCATCAAGGCCGGCGAAAGGTCGATCATGACTGGAAGGACCGCCCTATAGCAAAGGGCCTCGCCCATGACAAGACCACAGGTTAGCGCGCCCCCGCGCGGCTTTACTCACGCGCGCCGATTGTGTACCGGGAGAAGGCCCCCCTACCGCGCCGGGAATCGTTGTTTCAAAAAACGCTTCACGCGCTCGATCCGATCCCGGATCGAACCGGCCGCGGAGCAAGCGCCGATGCGGGCTCCGAGATTATTTTAAGAGCGAACCAGACTT
>DAITNE010000393.1:0-2456 GCA_036834765.1 Methylocella sp. | reverse complement strand
CACGCGCGAGATCAGCGAATACGGCGGTATCTCGACCATCATGCCGGTGTATGCGACCATCGCTCTGATCATGTTCATGTCGTCGATGGGGCTTCCCCTGCTGAACGGTTTTGTCGGCGAATTCACCATCCTGCAGGGCACGTTTATGGAGAACAAGTGGTGGGCGGCTTGGGCGGCTCCAGGAGTGATCCTGGCAGCGGCCTACCTGCTGTGGCTGTTCCAACGCGTGTTCTTCGGGCCCAACAACAATCCAAAGAATGCGAACCTGAAGGATTTGTCGGCGCGTGAACTGGCAACCTTCGTTCCGCTGGTGATTCTGGCGTTCGCGATTGGTCTGTATCCCAAGCCGCTGTTCCAGATATTGGAGACGCCGGTGAACAACCTGGTGGCGACGGTGAGGCCGGCGGTGACGAGGCCCTTCAGGGGGACGCAGCCGTTGCCTTCGTACAGATCGTGGGCGCACTCGCTGCATAGCAGGACGACATGATGGGGCCGCCCCGCCTTGAAGGCTTGCGCCTTTCCCCAGGCGGCCGAAATCCGGCCTTCGACCGCCGCTGGATCGAACGTCTTTTCCATCATGAGATCAGTTCACTTCGTTTCGATTGCGCGCGCCAATGATCAAGGCGCGACGCGCGCCACGCGCATTAGATCACGTTCATATTTTGGATCGAATCAATCCAAAATCACGAACATGGTCGATTTCATAAGCTTAGAGCGGGATGCGAGCGGAAAAGCGGTTTCGCTTTTCCTCATCCCGCTCTGGCGTTCAGCGATTGCAAACGACGGGGAAAAAGGCAAGCCGCCCGGGGGTCGGCGGCTTTTTAGGCGTCTTTAGCGATCCGCTCGATCTCGGCGCGCTCTCGACGAGCGCGGGCAGATGGGCGTCGAGCCAGCTCGCGAGCAGCGGGCGCAGGGCCTCGCGCGTCATAGCCAGAATGGCGTCCGGATTTTGCGCGAAACGACTGGCGACGAGCGTATTGAACGCCGTCGCGACCGAACCGCCCGTCGCGGGCGAAACCAGCGCCTCGCCGACGTCCTCGTCCGGATCGGCCGGCGCCTCCGGTTGACTCGGAGCGTCGATCTCCGCCTCGATCTCTTGCCTCAGCCCATAGACGGGCGCCTCGTCCAGATCGGCGGCGCCCGGCGCGGGCGCTGGCTCGACGTCGCCGCCCGTCGCGGGCTCGGCCGCGAACAACGACTGATCCTGGGCGATGATGCGCCGGATCGAGGCCAGAATATCCTCCATTGATGGCTCACGCGACGCCTCCCGAGGAGGCTCATTTGCAGCCCCACGCGCCGAATCGCCGAGATCGCTGGCCGTTTGAACGAGAGGAGCTGCGCTCATGGCCTCAGTTTCTTTCCAAAGTGACATGCGCCGACAAAACGGATGCGCGTCGAGGCGAATCAGGCAACCGCGGGCATTTCCTGCAGAATCACGGGGCTCAAGTTAGTCTCAGCCTTCTTGCGCTGGCAAGACGAACTGTCGACGGGTCCACAGCCTCGGCGCCATGACCGCGTGGCGCCGTAGCGCGCAGCCCACAAATTTCGTCGAGGCATGGTCAAGTTTCATGGGTGCCTTTGAGGAGACGTCCCCGAGGACATTACTCCGGCGAGCTTGATCGAAACCTTCGTCGATCAGATCCGGGTCAGCGCCCGTCCGGCGTGCGCAGGCCGATCCATTTGTCCTTGATCTGTTCGAAATGGATGGTCGGATCATATTCCGCGACGTTGAGGCCAAGGTTCGCCGCCGAAAGCCGTCCGATCGCCGCGAAGACCGCGTAGGAGGCGACCACGCGGTCGCGCTGGGCGGTGACGAGGCTGACGCGGGTGTTGAGCAGAGTCTGCTGCGCGAAGAGAACGTCGAAGGTGGTGCGCTGCCCGACCTTGGCTTCCTCGCGGATGCCCTCGAGCGCGATCTCCGCCGCCTTGACCGCCGCCTTGGCCGACTGGATCACCGCCCGCGCCGTATCA
Organism: Methylocella sp.; assembly: GCA_036834765.1. Lineage (GTDB taxonomy): Bacteria > Pseudomonadota > Alphaproteobacteria > Rhizobiales > Beijerinckiaceae > Methylocapsa. The sequence goes on along the minus strand of DAITNE010000393.1, from coordinate 485 downwards.
AGCTGGCCCCAGGTCGAGACCACAGCGGCGCGCACCGAATCGCGCTGGAGGTCGGCCTGCAGGCGCGCCTGCGCCAGCGTTTCTTTCGCTTGGCGGGCGCGGGCGTAGACCTCGCCGCCCTCATAGATCGGGATGCTGAGCTGCCCCTGCACCGCACCGTTGAGGAACGTGGCGTTACGTATGCCGAGATAATCCGTGTCGTGCTGAACGCTGCCGACGACGTTGAGAGTCGGATAGAGTTCGCCCTCGACAAGCTTGACCTGTAGCTCGGCGGCGTCGACCGCGTGGAAGGCGGCCTGAATCGCGGGATGCTCGCCGAGCGCAAGATCGACGGCGCCGTTCATATCTTTCGGCAGCAGAGCCTCAATGGTTCGCGCCGGCTCCAGCCGCGTCGGCTCGATGCCGATGATCTGGCGAAAATTGGCGATGCTATTCTGCAAATTGGCCTGGGCCGTGAAATAATCGGACCGCGAACTGGCGAGGCT
>DAITNE010000392.1:0-2457 GCA_036834765.1 Methylocella sp. | reverse complement strand
TTTCCTGTCAAGGGGCAAAGGCCGGTCCGGCCGCAGCGGCGCGGCGCGGCGTTCTTCATCTTACGCGGCGACGGCGCGGTTCTTGTACGAACGCGGCCGCAAAAGGGCCTCCTTGGCGGCATGACGGAAATCCCCGGCACGCCCTGGAGCGCCGATTTCGACGCCAGCGCCGCCCGCCGCCTCGCGCCGATGAAGGCGCGCTATCGCAAACTCGACGGATTTGTGGAGCACGGGTTTACACATTTCGAATTGCAGCTATCGATATATGTGGCCGAGGTCAAAGCCGGCCGGCCGGTGCCCGACGACTGCCGCTGGGCGGCGGCCGGAAGCCTCGACGCGGAAGCTTTGCCGAGCCTGATGCGCAAGGTGATCGAGGCGGCGCGTTCGGCAGGTGTTTCACGTGAAACAGGGCTGTGGGGGATGGGCGGAGCATGGCGAGGCGAGCGGGGCCGCAGATCGTTCTGACCGAAGGCGCGATCCGCGTCCATTGGAGAGAGCGCGTATTGACGATTCTACCGGCGCCCGCTCTGCAAAATGTAGAAGAGCGCGCCGACTTCGTGGTTGACATGGACCAGATTTTAAGTTTCGACCCGCCGCACGAGGCCGAGGAGATCAGCGTCGAGGAATTGCAGGCGATCGCGCAGGCGATCGAGGCGGAGTTCGACAGGCTCGGCCTCGTCGTTGTGTTTGAGTGAAGCAAAGGCGAGGTAAAGGCATCGCGGATATGGGTCCAAACCAGCCGCCGCCCTTCGAGAACGTCAATCTTTTAACCAGCGACCTTCCGCTGCGCGAGGCGGTCTCTCGCGCCGGCGTCGACGCCAAGGATCTCGCCACGTTCGGCGCGGATTACGGGTCCGCGGAGATGATGGAGCTGGGGCGCCTCGCCAATGAAAATCCGCCGCGCCTGCGCGTGTTCGAGCCAAATGGCGAGCGCGCCGATCGCGTCGAGTTTCATCTGGCCTGGCATGCGCTGATGCGCAAGAGCATGGCGGCGGGGTTGCATGATTCTACAGGCGACATTGTAGAACGCGCCGCGCGGCTCTACATGGCGACGCAGGTTGAGGCCGGCCACATTTGCCCGCTGACCATGACCAGCGCCGCCAGCGCCGCGCTCAAAGCCGCCCCCGAAATGCTTGCCGCGTGGCGTCCCTACACGACAGCGCGCGACTATGACGGCGCCTTCAGGCCCTGGTTCAAGAAAAAATCGGCGACGCTCGGCATGCGCATGACCGAGCGCCAGTCCGGCACGGACGTTCGCGCCACCATCACAGAGGCGAGGCCCAACAACGGCCATTATGAGATCACCGGCCACAAATGGTTTTTATCGGTGCCGATGTCGGACGGTTTTCTCGTGCTGGCGCAGGCGCCCGCCGGCCTCACCTGCTTTCTTCTGCCCCGTTTCCGGCCCGATGGCAGCGTCAATGCGCTGCGCCTGCAGCGCCCCTCCCGCCCAAGCGTGTTGTGGGTCAGATTTTCGAAGAGCCGCCGCATCAGGGGAAGCCGCGTCGTCACGGTGAACGACAGCCATTTCGATTTGTCGATGTCGCTGATGAACGCCGGGACGCCCAAAACCCTGTCGCCCGGCGGCCAGCCGGTTCCAGAGCGCCCAGGCGCTGCCGGGTTCGCCGCGGTCGAGAACCGCGGGCGCCGTCATCGAACCCAGCGTCGAGGCGTCCGTCATCGACCCATTGGTGATGATGACGAGATCATTCTCGTTAAGCGCGATCTCGCTTTCTTCTCCTTTTCGCAGAACTTTCAAGGTCGCGACCCGATATCGATCCGATGAGGCGCGAAACGCCATGTCAGTGATGCGCGTTTCGTTCTCGAACTTGACGCCGCGCTCTCGCAACCATTTTTGAATCGGCAAGACCATCGAGTGATATTGATTATAGCGCGTGTGGTAGATGCCCGATAAATCCGCGATTGTCGGAAACAGATGGATGAAACGCAGCAGATAGCGCCGCATCTCCGCGCCGCTGTGCCACGGCTGGAACGAGAACATCGTCGCCCATATCAACCAGAAATTCGTCGTGAAGAAATGCGGTGCAAAACATCGTCGATTCGGCGCGCGCCAAGCGAATCCTCGCTGCGCAGCAGCAGCCGCAGGAAGGCGAGGCGGTCGCCATTGTCGAAGCCCATCGAGGAGACGTCGAGCACCTTGGCGTCGCGATCGACGAGCCGCGCGGTCGCGCGCCAGCTCGCCTCCCGCGTGAAGTTGAAAATGTCGTCGCGCGCCGAAATGTCGGGGTTGTCATAGGACGGTATGCCCGACAGGAGATCATAGGTGCAGGCGTAGTGCGCCTCGAACATGCGCCCGCCGCGCATGACGTAGCCCGATTGCGCGGCGCCGGAGGCGTCGAGGGAGCCGCCGGCGACTTTCAAATCCTCGAAAATGCAAATCTGCTCGCCGGACAGGCCCCCGTCGCGGATCAGATAGACGGCGCTGGCGAGCCCGGC
>DAITNE010000391.1:0-2467 GCA_036834765.1 Methylocella sp. | reverse complement strand
CCAGCGGGCCGCCGGAATTGCCGGGATTGAGCGCGGCGTCGGTCTGGATCACGTCGTCGATCATGCGGCCATTGGTCGAGCGCAAGGAGCGCCCGAGCGCCGAGATGACGCCGGCCGTGACGGTCGAGTCGAAGCCGAGCGGGTTGCCGATCGCGATGGCGATTTCGCCGGGCTTCAGGCGTTTCGAGTCGCCAAGCCTCGCGGCGGGAAGCGTCGCGTTTTCGTCGATCCGCACGAGAGCGAGATCGGTGTCCGGATCGTCGCCAAGGACGCGCCCCGAAAAATTGCGGCCATCGAGCGTCGAGACATCGGCGCGCCGCGCGCCCTGCACGACGTGGCTATTGGTCAGGATCAGGCCATCCGGCGAGACGATGACGCCGGAGCCGGATCCGCCCCTGCCGCCATCGCCGCGCCTGATGTCGAGGCGAACGACGCTTGGGCCGACGCGATCGACGGCCCGCGTCACGGTCTGTGAATAGGCGTCGAGCAAGGCGTCGTCGCTCGGCGTCTCGTCCGGCGGAGGAGCGGCGGAGGCGGCGGGCTCGGCGTTAAACCCACCGTCCGCCTTATCCAGAACGAAAGAAGTGGAAGGCTCCATCATTTGCGAAAATCCTCAATGCTCCCGCAGATATGGGTGTGATTTTCGCGTCTTAAAGAGGTGCGGCGCTGGAGTCGCTTGTCAGGGTTGCCTTGACGCGCCCCGCCACGGCGATTATTGTCATGGAACGCTTGACAAAAAATCGAGGGAGATCGCCATGAAGGCTGCGCCGGCGCGGCGACTGCGCTGCTCGTTTTGCGGCAAACCGGACAAGGAGGTCGGCAGACTCCTCGCCGGACCGAAAGTCTTCATCTGCGACGCATGCATTGGCGTCTGCAACGGAATTCTGGAAGCTGTGCCTGCAACCTTCGCGGGCTGGGACGCCATGAGCGACGAACAGCTGCTCGGCGCTCTGAGACCGTCCGCGGCGACGGTCGATGGAACGCGAGCTGTGCTGCAATCGCAGGTCGAGACCTTGCGGCGGCGCGGCGTCAGCTGGGAGGCGATAGGAAGCGCGCTCGGCGTTTCGCGTCAGGCGGCGTGGGAGCGCTTTTCCTGAGCTGCAAACGGACGCCGCCGACGCGTGCGGGGCCAAGCCTCAATAGCCGGGGCTGGCGATCATCCGCGCCGCGCTGGTCGATTTGGCCAGAATGATATTGTCGAGAAATTGCCGCGCGCTATTGGCCCAGGTGAAGGTCAGCGCATGGGCTCTCGCCTTTTCGCGCGGGATGTCGAGCGCCTGAAGGCAGGCGGCGCGCAAATCCTCGTCGAGAACGCCGGCGCCGCTGTCGCCGATGACATCGAGCGGGCCGGCGACCGGCAAGGCGGCCACGGGCAGGCCGCAGGCGAGCGCTTCGAGAAGCACCATGCCGAAGGTATCGGTGCGGCTCGGAAACACGAACACATCCGACGAGGCATAATGCACGGCGAGGGCGTCGCTGGTCTTCGAGCCGACGAAATGCGCGTTTGGATAGGCTGTCTCCAGGGCGCGGCGCGAGGGGCCGTCGCCGACGATCACTTTCGATCCGGGGAGATCCAGCGCCAGAAAGCTCTCGACGTTCTTCTCCGGCGCGAGGCGCCCGGCGTAGAGGAAAATCGGTCGCGGCAGGTCCATCACCGAGGCCTTGGAGGGCGCGAACGTGCTGTGATCGACGCCGCGCGACCAGTGCATCAGCCGCTGGAAGCCACGGCTTTGCAGATCGTTCGCGATCGAGGACGTCGACACCATGACGCCGGAGCCGGCGTTGTGAAAGCGGCGCAGCACCGCATAGGTGATGGATTCCGGCAGGCGCGTCCGCGCCGCGATATATTCCGGAAACCGCGTATGGTAGCTCGTCGTGAATGGGCGCTTCGCCCTGAGGCAATAGCGCCGCGCGGCGTAGCCGACGGGGCCCTCGGTCGCAATGTGGATATGGTCGATCGCGGCGCCTTCCAGCCTTTTGCGGACGGCTCCGGCGGTGGCGAGAGCAAGCTTGATCTCGCCATAGGTCGGCAGCGGAATCGAGGCGAAACCCTGCGGCGTCAGGAACTCGATTTCGGCTCCGAACTCGCGCAGCGCCTTGGCGACGGACTCGAGCGAGCGGACGACCCCATTGACCTGCGGCTTCCAGGCGTCTGTCGCGATCAGTATGCGCATCAAGCGACCGCCCTGGGCGCGGTTCGCTGTTCCGCCGAGGCGGCGGCTTCTCGCTCCGCGGCGGTGCTCTGCCAATGCAAAATCTCGAGGCGCCCGTCCGGATGTTCTGCGATCGCGGTGCAGGATTCGACGAAGTCGCCGGTATTCACGTACATGATTCCGTCCATGTCCCGGATCGCGGCGTGATGAATGTGGCCGCAGACGACGCCGTCAGCTTGATGGCGCCGGGCTGCGTCGGTCAAGGCCAGTTCGAAGGCGCCGATGAAGTTCACGGCATTTTTAACCCTGAGCTT
>DAITNE010000390.1:0-2474 GCA_036834765.1 Methylocella sp. | reverse complement strand
GGCGTTCCATTTCCCGCTGATGCCGCGCATCTATATGGCGCTGGCGCAGGAGGACCGGCACCCGATCACCGACATCATGCGCCAGACGCCGGAGATTCCCGACGGCGCGCAATGGGCGATCTTCCTGCGCAACCATGACGAGATGACCCTCGCCATGGTGACCGACAAGGAGCGCGACTATCTGTGGTCCTTCTATGCCGCCGACCGGCGCGCGCGGATCAATCTCGGCATTCGCCGCCGCCTTGCGCCGCTGCTCGAGAGCGACCGCCGCAAGATCGAGCTTTTGAACTCGCTGCTGCTTTCGATGCCCGGCACGCCGGTTCTTTATTATGGCGACGAGATCGGCATGGGCGACAATATATATCTCGGCGATCGCGACGGCGTGCGCACCCCGATGCAATGGTCGGTCGACCGCAATGGCGGCTTCAGCCGGGCGGATCCCGCCAGACTCTACCTGCCGGCGATCCAGGATCCGATCTATGGCTTCAGCGCCGTCAACGTGGAGGCCCAGCTGGCCAATCCCTGGAGCCTTCTGACCTGGATGCGGCGAATGATCGCCGTGCGGCGCTCCAGCCTCGCCCTCGGCCGCGGCGGCTTGCGCTTTCTCTATCCCGCCAACCGCAAGGTGCTCGCATATCTGCGCGAGATCGACGGCGAGCGCATCCTCTGCGTCGTCAACGTCTCCCGCGCGCCGCAGGCGGTCGAACTCGACCTTGCCGAATTCGAGGGCGCGGCGCCGGTCGAGATGACCGCCGGCAGTCCGTTTCCGCCGATCGGGCCGGCGCCCTATGTCCTGACCTTGCCCGCCTATGGCTTCATCTGGTTCCGGCTGGAGACGGTGAAGGAGGAGCGGCAGGCGCAGCAGCCGGTCCCGGAACTGTTCACGCTGGTCGCCACGGGCAAGATCGAAACGATCTTTGCAGGGCGCGAGCTGATCGCCTTCGAGCGCGACGTCGCGCCGAAATTCCTCAGTAGCCGGCGCTGGGTCTCCGCCCGCCGCGGGCCGATCGCCAGCGTGTCGGTGAAGGACTTCGCGGTGTTGCGCAACGCGGGCGAGGATCGCCGCTTCGTGCTGCCCCTGGTCGACATCCGTTTTTCGGGCGGCGCGCTCGAGACATATTTCACGCCTTTCGCGGCCGAGGCCGAGCGCGAGGACGCGCCGCCGCTCTCCTCCGCCGTCGCCAGGTTGCGACGGAGCGCGCGCATGGGCCTTCTTTACGACGCGGACGCCTGCCCGGCGTTCGGCCGCTCCATGCTTGAGGCCTTCCGCCACGCCGATGCGATCGAGGCTGCAAGAGGCGGCCGGATCGTGTTTTCACTGACGAGCCCCCTCGATCCGGCTCTTGACATCGGCGCGGCCGACACGCACCCGCTCGGCGCCGCGCAACGCAATACGACGCTGGTCCTTGGCAAACAGTTCGCCCTGAAAATCTATCGCCGGCTGCAGCCCGGGGAGCATCCGGAAGTCGAGATCAAGCGCTTTCTGACCGAGGTCGCCAAATTCGCCAACACGCCCCCGCTGCTCGGCGTCGCCGATTATGTCGGCTCCGACGGCGCCTCTTCGACGCTTGCCACGCTCGAGACCTTCGTGCGCTGCCAGGGCGACGCCTGGACCTGGACCCTTGAGGCCCTGAAGCGAATTCTGGAGACTCTGGCGATGGCCCCGGCGCCGGTCGACCAGACCGACCAGGCGGCGCCGGCCGGCTTTTCAACCTATGCGCCGCATGTGCGCCGGCTTGGCCTGCGCACGGCGCAAATGCATCAGGCGCTGGCGACGCCGACCAGCGACCCCGCCTTCAAGGCCGAGCCCTTGACCCTGGCGGACGTGCGCGAGACCGCGGCGCGCGCGCGTGAGGCCGCCGCGCGCGGCTTCGCGCGGCTGGGGGCGCTCGCCAGGCGGGCGGGGGACGCGGAGCGGGCCGATATCGAACGGCTCATCGGCCGCCAGCAGGAATGCCGCATCCTGCTCGACGCGCTGGAGGGCGAACCGCTGGGCGCGCTCAAGATCCGCATCCACGGCGACTATCATCTCGGCCGGGCGCTCGTCGTCAAGGACGACGTCATCATCGTCGGCTTCGAAGGATGCGGCCGCGGCGACGACATGAAAGCCCAGGAACAATGCGAAAAGGACATGCGCGCGAAAACCTCGCCGCTGCGCGACGTCGCCACCATGCTGCGCTCTTTCGCGCATGTGGCCGCCGCGGCGCGTCGCGGCATCGCAAAGCTCGTCCCCGACCCGGAGATGGCTGCGACCCGGCTCAGCGAGCAACTCTTCGAATTCTCCGAGATTTTCGTCGAGTCCTATTTAAGCGCCGTGCGCGGCTCTCCGATTGCGATCGAGGATCAGGGGACGCGGCGCCGGCTTCTTATTCTCTATCTGCTCGCCGCGGCGTTCGAGGAGATCGATAGCGGCGGCCATTCCGCCGACGAGATCGAAATTCCGGCGGAGGGCGTCAACGCCATTCTCGATCGCG
>DAITNE010000389.1:0-2482 GCA_036834765.1 Methylocella sp. | reverse complement strand
ACATGAGACCGCGCTCGCGCTCCGCCTCCGTGCGCATCACTTCGACGAAAAACGGATGCGCGCCGGAGGACGTCACGATATCGACCTGCTCCAGCTTCGCCGGCGCCTCCGACTCAGCCGTCGCCCCGGCCTCGTCCGCCAAAACCGCCAATGGACCCGCAAGCCACAGGGTCAAAGCGAGAAAACCGGCCCAAAACGGCCGCAAAGCCGCGCGCGGCCGAACGCCGTTGCGCCGGGAGCCGGCCAAGCCTCGCCCGCTCTCGCGCCCTCGCATCAAAAAAATCGCCAAATCATCGCCCCGGAAAACGCCCCACGCCGTCAATGCGACCGGGGTCCCGCCGCGTTGAGCAGGCGTACTTCGGCCGCCATCAATCCCTTCGGCCCATCGCCGAACCGCACCAGAAGGCTTTCGCCCGGATGCACCTCCGCAACGCCATAATGCCGCAACGTCTCCATGTGAATAAAAATATCCTCCGTGCCGCCGCCCCGCGTGACGAAGCCGAAGCCGCGCGCGCGGTTGAACCATTTGACGACGACGATCTCGAAACCGCTCGTCGGCGCCACCTTGACATGGGTGCGCGGCGCGCTCTCGGACGGATGCGCCGCCTGCGCCTCCATCGAGACGATCTTCAGGACCTGCAGCCCCTTCGCGCCGCGGACCGCTTCGCAGGCGATGCGCGCGCCCGCCTGCGCGACGTGGAAGCCATCCTTGCGCAAGGTCGTCGCATGCAAAAGTACGTCCGGGCCGCCATTGTCGGGCGCAACGAAGCCAAAGCCCTTGACGGCGTCGAACCACTTGACCTGGCCGGACACTTCGACGATCTCGTGCGCGCCAAGATGGGTGCCAAGCGGCGCCGCGTCCGCGTCAGAATGGCCCCGCGACGAACTCAAATCTCCGGCGCAAGATTTTTCGTCCACGGATGCACCTCCGCCCAAACTGCTCTCGAAAGGCGCGCCGCCGAAAAGCGCGGGTCCTAGAGGGCGCGGTCTTGGAGGGCGCGGAGAGAGAATCAGCGGCGACCGCGCCTCTTCCGCATCAGGATAGCATCGAGCCGCCCCCGCAAAAGCCGATTGGCGCAGTAAGGTGTGGATGACTTCAATTTACGCCCGCGCGCCGAAAGCGCAGGAAATCCGACCCCGCCATAATTGGGCTCGGCTGGACACTTAAGGAACAAGCCGTTATCAGCGCTTTTCCCTGCGCTGGCGGAACGAGGAAAAGCGGAATCCGCGCGTCCCGCTCTAACTCCTCGCATCGATCGCATTCAAGATTTTGCATTGCGATCGGACGCATTTTCGAGCGAAGCGGATCCCGGTTCGGGTCGAGAAAAATTGGCTAAAACAAAAAGTTAGAGTGTTTTCCTATTCCATCTGAAAACACTCCAGGCGTGGCGGAGGCTGGTTCTGGCGATGGCGAGAAAGATTCCCTTTTTCATTCAGATCATCTTGATCCCTCTCCTTGTCGCGGCGATTTTATTGGTTGAGCTGAAGCATCCGTTTCCGAAATTCCGCCTCGCCACGCTGGTCCTCGTCTTTGCTTTGTTTGTGGACCTTGCGATCCTGGCGCGGGGCAAGACGCGAAACCTGATGGTCGTGTTCGCCTCGCTTGTCTTTGGTCTTTCGATCGCCGAGGGCGCGGCCGGCGCCATAACGCCGCGCTCGGTTGTGAAGATTGATCGCGGCTGGTCTGTGCGCCAGCCGATCATGGGCTGGGGCCCCGAAAAGGCCGGCGCCTACCACGCGCAGATGATCGATCCGAGCGACAATTCGATCATATACCAGACCGATTACACCTTCGATTCCGATCTGCTGCGGCACACGGTTTCCGCCGATTCAGGCCCGGCGATCGTCTTTTTCGGCGATTCCTTCACCTTCGGCGACGGCGTCAAGAACGAGGAGACCCTGCCGCAAGTCTTCGCCGATCTCACCGACCGCAAGGTGCGCGTCCTTAATCTGGCCCTGACCGGCTACAGCCCGCAACAATTCCTGCGTGAAATGGAGACGAGCCGCTTTGACAAGGTCATCGGTCCGGATCCAAAACTGTTCGTTTTCCTCACTGCGGCTTGGCATGCCGAGCGAACGTCCTGCAAGGCCTATTGGACCGCGCATGCGCCGCTCTACGCATTGGAGGACGGCCGCGTCGTCTCCAAGGGCGACTGCAATGAGGGCGCGAGCCTCTGGTGGCGCGAATGGCTCGGCAACTCCGCCCTCTATAGCTACCTGATCGAGCCGTGGCGCCACAAGGTCAAACACAATGACGTCGAACTCTATGTCAGCGTATTGGAGGCGGCAGTGAAGATGGCGAAGGAAAAATACGGCGCTCCGACGATCATCCCCTACCTGCGCCAACCCAAGGAATATCTCGAGGGAACGGGCTTTACCGATGACGCGATCATGCAGCGCCTCAGCGACGCGGGCGCCATCGTCATCGACGCATCCCTTAGCAAAGAAGCAGCCGGCGGCGCGCAGATCAGCATCAGGATCG
>DAITNE010000388.1:0-2509 GCA_036834765.1 Methylocella sp. | reverse complement strand
CGTCGAGGTCGTGAAGGGCGCGGCGGGTTGGCGCTTTGCCGGCTACGCCTCGATCTCCACGACCCTGAACGCGGCGTTGTCCAGCGCGGTCTTGAAGGCCGCCGCCTCGGCCCCGGCGCCGATGTCGAGCCGGGTGATTTTCTTGCCGTCCGCGCCGACGAGCCGGGCGATGAAGGGAGCGCCGGCCGCGGTTTTGAGATGCGCGACGATCGACCAATATTCGCGCGGGACGAAGGCTTCGATCTCGAGTTCGCGGTCGCAAACGAGCCGCAGGGCGACGGATTGAACCCGGCCGGCCGAGCGCGCGCCGGGCAGCTTGCGCCATAGCACGGGCGAGAGGTTGAAGCCGACGAGATAGTCCAGCGCGCGGCGGGCGAGATAGGCGTCGACCAGCGCTTCGTCGATTTCACGCGGATTCTGCATGGCCTCGAGAACCGCCGTCCGCGTGATCGCGTTGAAGACGACGCGCTGCACGCGTTTGTCCTTCAGGACGCGTTTCGCCTTCAGGACTTCGAGCACGTGCCAGGAGATGGCCTCGCCTTCGCGGTCAGGGTCGGTCGCCAGAATGACGGTGTCGGCGTCCTTGACGGCTCGTGCGATCTCGGCCAGGCGCTTCGCCGATTTGACGTCGACGTCCCACAGCATGGCGAAATCGGCGTCGGGATCGACCGATCCGTCCTTCGCCGGCAGATCGCGGACATGGCCATAGGACGGATAGACTTTATAGTCCCTGCCAAGATATTTATTGATGGTCTTGGCCTTCGCCGGCGATTCGACGATGACGACATTCATTAACGATAATCCCCGGTTCGCCCACGTGGACCGGAATGGTCCGCGGCGGTTGCAACGCAATGGCTAAGCGGCAATAGTCAAGCCCGCGCCAGTTGCGCGTTCGGCCACCGCCCGCAAAGGTTGCAGCGCAATAGAATTTTTCGTGGCGGAAGATGGGGGAGGGCGCTCCCTTAGTCAAATCGGGACGCCGCTGCCCTCGGCCGAGGCTCTGCAAATCGCGGCGAAATCCGCGAATTCTGTGCGCAGATTCGATTAAGCCCGCCAAAGCTTTGCGCCAAAGCTTTGTGATGGCGTCCGCACTCCTGTAAGACAATGGCTTTATGCTCGACTCAGCCCCAGAGTTCAAATTCCCGCACCGGCACCTGCTCGGGATCGAAGGGCTTTCGGCGCAGGACATCCTTGTCCTGCTGGACCTCGCGGAAGAAGCGATCGAAGTCTCGCGCCAGGTCGAAAAGAAGCGCTCGACCTTGCGCGGGCGCACCCTCATCAATCTTTTTTTCGAAGCCTCGACCCGCACGCAATCCTCGTTCGAACTCGCCGGCAAGCGCCTTGGCGCCGACGTCATGAACATGTCGGTCGCGACCTCGAGCGTCAAAAAGGGCGAGACGCTGCTCGACACGGCCATGACCCTCAACGCCATGCGCCCGGACATCATCGTCGTGCGCCACGCCCAGGCCGGCGCCGTGCATCTCCTCGCGCGGAAGGTCGACTGCTCGGTCGTCAACGCCGGCGACGGCGCGCATGAGCATCCGACGCAGGCCCTGCTCGACGCCCTGACGATCAAGCGCAACAAGGGCCGGATCGCAGGGCTCACCGTGGCGATCTGCGGCGATATTCTGCATTCGCGCGTGGCGCGCTCCAATATTCTCCTGCTCTCTGCGCTCGGCGCGCGGGTTCGCGCGGTCGGCCCCTCGACGCTGCTGCCCGCCGGCATCGAGCGCATGGGCGTCGAGGTTTTTCGTGACATGAGAAGCGGCCTGAAGGGCGCCGACATCGTCATGATGCTGCGCCTCCAGCGCGAGCGGATGCAGGGGGGCTTCATCCCCTCGCCGAAGGAATATTTCCGCTTCTTCGGCCTCGACGAGGAAAAACTCAGCCATGCGAAACTCGACGCGCTGGTGCTGCATCCAGGCCCCATGAACAGAGGCGTCGAGATCGATTCGGCGGTCGCCGACGGGCCGCAAAGCCGCATTCGCGAGCAGGTCGAAATGGGCGTCGCCGTGCGCATGGCGGTGCTTGACGCGCTGGCGCAGCATCTCCCGAATGGCTGAACGATTGGCGCGGGTTTAAGGCGAAGCGGCGCCGCTCGGCGTGAGGAATAGGCGCGAGGAAAATGCGGCACGATAAATGGTCTTTCCTGGAGGCGGCGCCTTGAAAATCCCGTCGTCCCGCGCGATCGCGCATCAGCCCCTGGCGCTTGTCCATGGCCGCCTCGTCGACGGCGAGACGTTCAGCGGCGAGGCTGGCGGCGTCCTTATCATCGACGGCGCGATCCGCGATCTCGGCCCCGAGATCGCCCCCCAGAATCTGCCCTCGCATTCCCGCGTCATCGATTGCGGCGGCGACGTGATCGCGCCTGGCCTCATCGACATGCGGGCCTTCATCGGCGAGCCGGGCGCCGAGCATCGCGAGACCATCGCCTCGGCGACGGCGGCGGCGGCGGCGGGCGGCGGCACCACGATTCTTGCGCGGCCGGACACCAGCCCGCCGGTCGACG
>DAITNE010000387.1:0-2510 GCA_036834765.1 Methylocella sp. | reverse complement strand
GGGAACCGCTGGCCTCCCGGCCATAGGCGACGACCGCCTCGCTCAGCGCGACATCGGCGTTGGCGACCGCGTCGGGAGAGCCGTCCGCCGCAAAGCGGACGGGCGGCCCTTTCAGATCGAGCCCATCCTCGCCGGCGCGCTGAAGACGCTGCAGCGTCGAGGCGACCTCCGGGTCGGGCGCGCCGCCATGCGACCACAGCGGCGCGAAATCGCGCGCCGCGTAAAAAGCCGCGATTGCTTCATTCTCGCGGCGGCGCTCGGCGGCGGCGGGATGGGCCTTGTCGTGTTCGGCCTGCGCGTCGAGAACCGCCTTCACCGCCGCATTGAGCGCAGGCAGCGGTTGCGCCGAGGAGTCCGCCGCTGCTGGAGGCGGCGCATCGGCGGGGGCGGGGGCGGCGACTGGCGCGGATCCGGTCTCAGGCGCTCCGTCCGGGGGAATCAGCGGCAGCTTCCCGACCTGCGCCAGCGCCGCGAAATTCGAGACAGGCGGCGCGGCGCGCGCGTAATAAGCTTCAAGCGCGCGGGCGGGCGATCCCCACAGGGCGAGGACCAGCGCCAATGCGGACGCGTTCTTCAGAAAGGCTTTACCGACCGGCAGGCGCATCGTCTTAACTGGCCCCTTTGGCGATTCCCGATCAGACATCGTCACCATCGCATATAGGGAGACAGGCGTTAACTGACACTACAAAACGGAGTGAGACTGTCCGGTGGGCCGCCCCATGCGAGCCTGCCACATCCAAACGCGCCTTGCTCACGCCGCGGCCCCTTCGCGGCGCTCCGCCTCCGCCAGGCCGGCCTCGGGGATATTGTCGCCGGGCGCCTGCGCCTCCACGGCAAGCCCATATTGCTTCATCTTGCGGTAGAGCGTCGAGCGGCCGATGCCGAGCTTTCGCGCCATCGCCGACATGCGGCCGCGATAATGGACGAGCGCGAAGCGGATGGCCGCCGCCTCCAGTTCATCGAGCTTGCGCATGTCGCCGTTCTCGTCGAGCAGCGGCATGGCGTTGGGATCAGCGATCTCGACGGTCACAAGTTCGGGCGCGCGGGGCGCAATCGCGGCGCGCGGGGGCGCGGCGGCCGGAACCCGCACGTCAAAGCCCGGAACGACCGCGGCGATCTGGGGGAATTCGGCGACGGTCAGCTCGTCGCCCTCGGCGAGAACCACCGCGCGAAACACGGCATTCTCGAGCTGGCGCACATTGCCAGGCCAGTCATAGGTGGAAAGCAGGCTCAGCGCGCCGGCGCTGAGGCCGCGCAGGCGCTTGCCTTCCTGCGCGGCAAAACGGGCGCAGAAGCGGCGCGCGAGTGCGGGAATGTCGCCCTGGCGGCGGTGCAGCGGCGGAATGGCGATCGGATGCACGTTGAGGCGGTAATAGAGGTCTTCGCGGAAACGACCGGCCCTAACCCGCTCGAGCAGATCGTCCGTCGTCGCCGCGATCAGGCGGATGTCGGCCCTGACCGCACGGCCGCCTCCCACGGGCTCGACCTCGCCCTGCTGCAGCGCGCGCAGCAGCTTGCCTTGCGTTTGCAACGGAAGGGTGCCGACGTCATCGAGAAACAGCGCGCCGCCATGCGCCTCGACGAATTTGCCGGGCTTGCGCTCGCTCGCGTCTTTGTCCTGTCCGAACAACGCCGCTTCGATGGCGTCGGCCGGCAGAGCGCCGCAGGCGAGCGTCACAAAGGGCCGCCCACGCCGATCGGAGGCGGCAAGAATCGCGCGCGCGAAAGCTTCCTTGCCGACGCCGGCCTCGCCGTCCAGCAGAACCGGCGCCGTCGATTTCGCGGCGCGTTCGCCGAGCCTGACGGCGCGCTCCATCTCGGGCGATTGCCCGGCGATATCGGCGAAGGATAGTCCGCCGAGCGCCTGGCGCCCGAGGCGCCCGATTTCGGCCTCGAGCGCTGCGAGACGCAGGGCGTTCTTGATCGAAGCCTGCAGCCGCTCGCCGCCGTCCGGCTTCAGGACGAAATCGATCGCCCCGGCCCGCAGCGCCGCAACCGCAGCCTCGACCGATCCGTGCGCCGTCTCTACGATGACCGGAACGGCGAAGGGCGCGCCGCGCATGCGGCCGAGCACGGCCATGCCGTCGAGGCCCGGCATCACGAGATCGAGGATCATGAGATCGACGCGCGGCGCCAGCGGGTCCGCGATCCGCTCTAGCGCGGCCGCGCCGCTCGCCGCCGTCTCGACGCTCTAGCCGAAGCGGTGAACCAGCACTTCGAGCAGCCGGCATTGCACCGGATCATCGTCGACAATGAGAATTTTCGGAGACATGAGGCCTCGCGCGACCCCGGCCCAGCGCTTGAGCGACAAGCGCCGGGACCAGCCGGCCTGCAAATCAATCGGCGAGGCGAAGCGCCCCGACGCAGCCATGCTGGCCGATTAGGGTAAATGAGGCGTTAACGTAAGGAAAACCAACTCGACACGCCGCGGCGCTGGCCGCCGGAGTCGCCGCGCCTAGGTTGATCTATGCGCGCGCGCTCGGATATGACAGCTGACGCGCCATCAAGGC
>DAITNE010000386.1:0-2513 GCA_036834765.1 Methylocella sp. | reverse complement strand
CGGCGGGCGGAGGCTGATCTGACTGCGAAGATGGCGCAGGCGCTGCTTGCGCGCCGAGCGAAGCCGCCGCGAACGGCGCCTTGACGGGTTGCCGGATGGGCGCGGCGGCTGCATCGCCAGCCGGTGCCCGCGCGGGCCGGCGCAGCGCGAGCAGCAGGAAGACGAGAGCGAAAAACAGATAGAGCCCGGCGACGCCCGCGGCCGCGATCAGCGGGCCGGCCCGGCTTTCGATGAAGAGGTAGAGATCGATCGTCAGAAAGACCGAAGCGGCGATGGCGCAGCCGGCCGCGAGGGCGACAAGGGCCGCCGTCTTGATGAGACGCGCAAGCATGTCCTCCAGCGGCTGGGACGCCTCATGCGCAAGCCGGCTGATCAACGGGTTCATTGGCGCCCGCGGCTCAATAATCCGATCACGAGACCGGCGCCGAGCGCGATCAGAACCGCGGTCAAAGGGTTGCGCCCGATCGAGGCTTCAAGGTCTGAGGTCGCGCCGGAAAGACGGTCTTTCGCGCCCGCCGCGCCATCGGACAGTTTTTGTCGCGCGGCGTCGACGGCGCCAAAGACCGTATCGGCCGTGGCCGAGGTTTCGGCCTTGACCAGATTGGTTACGGACGTCGTCAGCTTGGCGATCTCGGCGCGCAACGCGGCGAGATCGGCGGCGAAGTCCTGCGTCCACTCTTCCAACTCTTCCTTGAACGGTTTGGTGTCGGTCATATCATGTAGCCCCTGGATGCGCGCTCAGGGCGCGCCTGTTGAAAAATATCGACGCGGGCTCCGCGCAAACGAGCTATGATAAAGTTATCAGACTCTTCGCGCGCCGGCCATGAAGCAGATCAAAATTCGCCGCCGTCAGATGCCGCCGCGCGTCAACAGCACCACGACAATAATGACGAGAACGAGGCCGAGGATGCCGGACGGGCCGTAACCCCAGGAGCGGCTGTATCCCCAGGAGGGCAGGGCACCGACGAGCATCAGCACCACGATGATGAGCAGGATTGTCGTAAGCGACATAAAAGGCTCCATTGTTCAAACGCGAGTGCTTGTCGTGACGTCGAAACTCTCGCCCGCTCGAATAGGTTCCGCTTCCATACTTCAGGCTGAAGTCGAGCCCAAGGATATGGCCGCGGGATCGCCTTGATTTCTACGCGCGGCCCGCAATGGCGGATTTTGCGGATCGCCCTCGTCGGGAATGTCGGGATCGGTCATCGGCGGCAGCGGGTTGTCGCCTGGATTGCGCTGCGGCAGGGGCGCGGGATCGGGCGAAGGAATGTCGGGCTTGGCCGGCTGCGGCGGCAGGTCCGGGGGCACGATGTCGGGACCCGGCGATTCGGGCGCGGGGGGCGGGGACGGCGGCTCTGGAACCTGCTGCGCTTCAAGCTCGGTGGGTTGGGGCAAAGTCCTCTCCCTTCAGAACTGGAGTTAAGTCGGCGCGGTCGAACGCCAGTCCCCGGAAAGAGGTTCCGGCGCCAAGCTTTTGCGGAACCGGAAAAGCAAGGGCCGCGTTTAACGCTCTAGTGTTGCGTAGCGTTGCGTCTGGAGTTTGTCATGCCTCCTCGGTCGAACTGGAAGGGCTATCTGAAGCTCTCGCTCGTCTCCTGTCCCGTCGCGCTTTTCTCCGCCGCGAGCGCGACCGAGAAGGTTTCCTTCCACATGCTGAACGCCGAGACCGGCAACCGCCTCAAGCAGCAATATGTCGACGCCGAAACCGGCGACGTCGTCGAGCGCGACGAGCGCGTCAAGGGCTATGAAATCGCCAAGGGCGATTACGTCACCATCACCGACGAAGAGCTGAACGAGATCGAAATCGAGAGCAGCCACACGATCGACATCCAGAGTTTCGCGGCGCGATCCGATGTCGATCCGGTCTATTTCGACAATAGTTACTACATCGCGCCGGACGACAAGGTCGGCGCCGAGGCCTTCGCCGTCATTCGCGAGGCGATGCGCGTGCGCGACGTGGTCGGCATTGGACGCGTCGTGCTCTACGGGCGCGAACGCATCGTCATGCTCGAGCCGCGAGGCGAAGGGATCCTCGCCACCTCTTTGCGCTACGCCTACGAAGTGCGCGACGACAAAGCCTATTTCGACGACATTCCAAGGATCGAAATCAGCAAGGAGATGCTCGATCTCGCGCTGCATATCATCGACGTCAAGGCGGCCAAATTCGATCCCGCGGCGTTCAAGGACGCGTATCAGGAGGCGGTCGTCGATCTGATCCGCGCCAAGCGCGCGGGGCGTCCCGCGCCCGCGCCCCGCACGGCGCCCCCCAGCAACGTGGTCAGTCTGATGGACGCGCTGCGGCGCAGCCTCGGTCCTGACGACGGCAAGGGCGCCAAAACCGGCGCCAAGGCGGGCTTGAAGCCGCCCGCGGCGAAAGCGAAGCCCGCCGCGCCGGCGGGTCGAACGCTGCGCTGTTCCTCCGGTTCGCCGATGACTATCGCACCAGGCTGCGGGCGGTGTCCGCCGAGGCACTGGTTGTGACCGACAAGATGCCGGAGAATTTCCTCTGGCTC
>DAITNE010000385.1:0-2518 GCA_036834765.1 Methylocella sp. | reverse complement strand
CGCCGCCTCCGCCAGCGCGGGGCCGAGCTGGTCACGCAGTACGCGGGTTTTGACTTCTTCCAGCGCGCCTTCCGCGATCTCCCCCAGCTGGAACGGTCCGAACGAGAGGCGGATCAGGCGGTTGACCTCAAGCCCCAGATGTTCGAGCACGCGCTTGATCTCGCGGTTCTTGCCTTCGCGCAGGCCCATGGTGAGCCAGCTATTGGCGCCCTGCGCGCGGTCGAGCGTCGCCTCGATCTCGGCGTAGTCGACGCCATCCACCGTGACGCCATGGCGGAGCTGATCCAGCGCCGCCTGGTCGGTCGAGCCCTTGGCGCGCACGCGGTAGCGGCGCACCCATCCGGTCGCGGGGAGCTCCAGCATCCGCGCAAGGCCGCCGTCGTTGGTAAGGAGCAAAAGCCCCTCGGTATTGATGTCGAGCCGGCCGACGCTGACGAGGCGCGGCGCGTCGGGCCAGTGCTCGCGCAGATAATCGAAGATGGTCTGGCGTCCCTCAGGGTCGCGCTCCGTGGTGACGAGGCCGCGCGGCTTGTGAAACAGGAACAGCCGTGTTTTTCCGCGCGCGGCGAGCGGGGCGCCGTCGATCGTGATCTCATCGGCGTCAGTGACATTGATCGCGGGATTAGTCAGGACGGCGCCATTCAGCGCGACGCGGCCTTCGCCGATCCAGACCTCGGCGTCGCGGCGCGAGCAGGCGCCGGCCCGTGCGATGACTTTGGCGATCCGCTGCGGCGCGGCGGCGGCGTCGCCCGGCGGTCTGGCTGGCGCCCGTTCGCGCGCGTCACCCGAAAGGGGCGCGAATTTTTTCCGCGCCGGGCGATGCGGGGGGCGGGAAGAGGGAGGATGGTCTTTCGTCGGGTCATCGCGCATAAGCTCCCCTTACCAGAACGCGGGTGGAAAGGGGAGAAAAGCTCGATGGAGCAGGGGCGCGAGGGCGCGAAATCCTCGGCGAGCGATCCGATGTCCGCCGCTTTCTTCGAAGCGGAGGCGGCCGGCGCGCGGGGCGAGGTCCCGATCGGGGCGGTCATAGCGCAGGGCGGCGCGATCATCGCCCGCGCCGGCAACCGGACGCTGGAGACCCATGATCCGACGGCGCACGCCGAAATTCTGGCGATCCGCGAAGCCTGCCGCGCGCTTGGCTCGCAAAGGCTGGCCGATTGCGATCTGTACGTGACGCTGGAGCCTTGCGCCATGTGCGCGGCGGCGATCTCGTTTTCCCGCGTGCGGCGGCTTTATTTTGCCGCGAGCGATCCGAAAGGCGGCGCCGTCGAGCACGGGCCGCGCTTTTTCGCGCAGCCGACCTGCCATCACGCGCCGGAAATCTATGGCGGGCTGCGCGAGAGCGAAGCGGCGGGGCTGCTGGGCCGGTTTTTTCAGGAAAGACGGTGAGGGGCGATAACTTCGCGCCCGTGATTTCAGCAGCGCAAACTCCGGGCAAGTTTCGGCCGGCTTAGGTTCTCAGACTCCAATTCTGGAGGTTTCCGGGGGGCTTTTGCATGAGCATAGGAATTTCGGGCGTGGGCGGCAGCTATTCGCCGCAAGCGTTGTCGGGCGCGAGCGCGCGGATGCCGCCCGCTCAGAAAATGGCGAGCCTGTTTTCGCAGATCGATACGAGCGGCTCGGGATCGATCACCCAGAGCCAGTTTACGCAGGCTTTCCAGTCCATGAAGCCCACGGCTGGCTTTCGCGCCATGGGCGCCAGCGCAGTGTTTCAGGCGCTGGACCCGAGCGGCTCCGGTACGGTCTCCCGGCAAAACTTCATCCAGGGCATGTCCCAGTTGATAACGCAGTTCCGCAATGGGGGAACGGCTGCCCGATAATCTTCGGACGTCCTTCCATTCGGATCGACCCGCCGAGTTCGCCGGTCTCCTCGACATAAAGATGAGCTGCGCCGGTTGCGCGCAGCCATTGCGGGCCAGCCTCGCCCTTCAGGATCGCGATCGTCGAAGCCATTCCCGCTGACAGGCAAGACGGAGCCGCCACTGTGACCGAGGGTAGGCCTTCGACCGGCCAGCCCGTTCTTGGATCGATGAGATGGCTGAACCGGCGTCCCTCGACCTCGAAGTATCGTTCGGCGTCCCTCGACCTCGAAGTATCGTTCATAGTCGCCGCTCGTGGCGACGCCGCCCTCGGCGACGAACAGCGTCGCGACCGCCTCGCCGCCGCCGAACGGATCGCAGATGCCGACGCGCCAGGGGGAGCCGTCGGGATGCGGGCCGATGATCGAAATATCGCCGCCGAGATTTATGAGCCCGTGCCGCGATCCCGCCGATGCGCAGATGATGGCGGCGCGGTCGGCCGCATGTTCCTTGGCGATTCCGCCAAGATCAAGCTCCATTCCCGGAACCGAAAAGCTGAGCCGCGGGCGCCGCCACGCGACTTTCTCCAATCCGACGCAAGCGAGGCGCGAGGCGATCTCTGAGGCGTGCGGGACCGATTTGATTTCGTCGCTCCAGATTTCTCTCATGCGGCCGGACGCGACGTCGAACAAGCCGTCGGACAGCGCAGGCGCCCAAAG
>DAITNE010000384.1:0-2520 GCA_036834765.1 Methylocella sp. | reverse complement strand
AGCCTGGCTGAAAGCGCAGGGCCCGGGTCTGCTTCGCTTCAGCGCCGGCGGGAAAAGCGCCGGTTAGGGATTCTGGTTCAGTAATATCTGCGACGGACGACGCCGCCGCCATGGTAGCCATAAGGCCGCCTCACCACCGCGCCGCCGTGCGGGTAATAGCCGTAGCCGCGATGAACGCCAACGGCGCCGTGCGGCCCGGCGCAACCGGCGCGATAAGGCCCGCGCGCGCAGACGACGGCGCTGGCGTCAGTCGAGAAGGCGATCACGCCCGTCATGGTGAGAAAAGCTGCGGCCGCAGCGACAAGCGTTTTTTTCATGATGATCCCTCGTGCATTTTTAGCGGTGCGATTCGCGAATCGTAACTGCGAACGAGCCTAGAGCACGAAGGTTCCTGGCCGGAAAGACGCGTTTGACGTCGCCGCCGGGCACCGTGATTCCGACGCGCGGCGCACAGAAAACGCGAGCGTCGCCTGCGGCCTTCAGGAGGCGGCGGCTTGCTTCTTCAGAATCTCGCGCTTGATGGCGAGGGCGCCGCTAGAAAGGTCCGTATCGTCGGCCTTGACCAGAAAGGCGTCGAGACCGCCGCGATGCTCGACCGAACGCAGCGCCGCCGCGGCGACGCGGAAACGAAGCTTGCGCTGCAGGACGTCCGAGATCAGCGTGACGTTGCAGAGGTTCGGCAGGAACCGCGTCCGCGTCTTATGGTTCGAATGGCTGACCAGATTGCCGGTCTGTACGGCTTTGCCGGTCAAATCGCAGCGGCGGGACATCGTGCTTCCTCTTCAACTTCAAAACGCCGCATCCTCGGCAACCCTAAAGCGGGTTCGAGGCGATACCGGACGACGCAGCCTGTGAAGAGGCAGGACTTAGTCGAGCCGGGGCGTCGCGTCAAGGGTCGGACCTGGCCGCCGCAACCAAATCCGGTCGTCGTCTTAAGGTTAAAGCACCTTTAACCGCCGCTTGCTAATTTGCGCTTCGTTCACCGTTGTCGGTCAAGCTCTGCGCCGTTCAGAGGCGCCGACCGGCCGCGGCGGACAACGACTGGACTCATGGCGGTGAAATGGATGCGAACGACAACCAGCATGACGGCGCTCGCCCTGATCCCCGAGCCTTTGCGCGCCTTCGCCGCGCGGCGGGGGGCTGAATTCGCCGGGCTTTGCCTTGTCGCCGGGACGATCGCGATCGCACTCGCCTTATTATCGTGGTCGGTCGAGGATCCCAGCCTCAACCACGCGACAGCCGGCCCGGTCCACAATCTCCTCGGTTCGCGCGGGGCGATGGCCGCCGACCTCCTCATGCAGATGCTTGGCCTTGGCGTTATCGGCCTCATCGTTCCGCCCGGCCTTTGGGGATGGCGGCTGATCACGACAAGGCGGCTGGAGCGGGTCCAGACCCGGCTGCTTCTGTGGATCGCCGGCGGCGTTCTGGCGGCGGGGCTCGCCTCGTTGCTGCCGGTCACGGCGCGATGGCCTTTGCCGACCGGCCTTGGTGGCGTCATCGGCGATGCGGTTCTGACAATTCCGAGGAAGCTTTTCTCCGATTTTGCGCCCGCCATGCTCGTCGTCGCCGGCGTTCTGGCGGCGGGATCGATTCTGGCGCTCTCGGCCTGCGTTGGCCTTCGCGATCAGTTCGACGATCTCGATGAAGACGGCGAGGATGATGGCCGGCGCGCGCGGCGACAGCCGCGGCCCGAAGACGACGACGCCGGCGGGCCGGGGATCGCGCTCGTCGCCCTTGGCGCGGCGATCCACGCTGCGATCAGCCTCAAAGCGGCGCTCGCGCGCCAGATCGCGCGCCGTCGCGCCGCGCGCGCTCCGGCTCCGTCCCCAGCGCCCTGGCGAACCGCGCCGCGGTTCAGTCCGCGCGACTTCGATCCGGTGATGACGGCCGACCAACCGCTTGGCCAACCGCTTGGCCAACCCTTTGGCGGCGCGGAGCCTTTCGATTTCGGCGCCGCGCCTGGCGTCTGGCCCGAGACCGGCATCCCCGAGCCGGCGTTTGACGCCACAGCCTATGCGCCGCCGGCCGCGCGCGCCGCCGCCCGCCAGAAGGGCGGCGCCGGCAGGATGGAGGCGGGCGATCCCACTGCTTCCGGCCGGCGCATCGTCGGGCCGCCGCCGGCGCCGGTGCGGCCCGGACAACGCGCCGAGAAAGAGGCGCGTCCCTCGCTCCGGGATCGCTTCAGCCGCGGCGAATATGTCCTGCCGCCGCTCAGCATGCTGGCCGAGCCGAAGAATCGCGTCGCGACCCAGGTTTCCGAGGATGCGCTGTCGCAGAATGCGCGGCTGCTCGAAGGCGTCCTCGAGGATTTCGGCGTCAAGGGCGAAATCATCAATGTGCGCCCGGGTCCCGTCGTCACGCTCTATGAGCTGGAGCCAGCGCCCGGCATCAAATCCTCGCGCGTAATCGGCCTCGCCGACGACATTGCGCGCTCGATGTCGGCGATCTCCGCCCGCGTCGCCGTAGTGCAGGGCCGCAACGCCATCGGCATCGAATTGCCCAATCAGCGCCGGGAAACCG
>DAITNE010000383.1:0-2524 GCA_036834765.1 Methylocella sp. | reverse complement strand
GAATGCCCCCGATTTCGCGCCCCGCCTGACGCGGGTTCTGCTCGAAGCCGCCGCGCCGCCGGCGGCGTGAGCGGATTGAAAGCGCTGTCGCCTGTGTTCGACGCCGCGACGCCGCGCGAATCGGCGCGGCGCGCGCTCTCACGCGCGTTCGCCGAGCGGGGCATTCCGTCCGCCGAGCTCGACGCGCGCGTGCTGCTCTGCGCCGCGCTCGGCGTCGATCACGCCGCGCTGGTGCGCGATTCCGATGCGCCGCTTGGCGCGGGCGCGGAGCTTCTTGCGCAATTTTCGGCGCGGCGCCTCGACCGCGAGCCGGTTTCGCGAATCATCGGCTATCGGGAATTCTGGGGCGTGCGCTTCGAACTCGGCCCCGAGACGCTTGACCCCCGCGCGGATACGGAGACCCTGGCCGAAGCGGTTCTGGAGCAAGTGGGCGCCGATGTCGGCCGGCCATGGCGTTTGCTCGATCTCGGCGTCGGCTCCGGCGCGATTCTCGGCGCGTTGCTGCAGAGCCTGCCCGAAGCGTATGGCGTCGGCGTCGACATTTCGCCCGCCGCCTGCGCCATCGCGCGGAACAATCTGGCGGCGAACGGGTTTGCGGAGCGCGGTTGCATCGTCTGCGGGGACTGGGCGGCGCCTTTGAGGGGCGGGTTCGAAATTATCGTCTCCAACCCGCCGTATATACGGGGCGGCGATCTGGCCGGCTTGGCGCCGGAAGTCGCCGTCTACGATCCGCGACTCGCGCTCGACGGCGGCGTTGACGGCCTTGACGCCTACCGGGCCATTATTCCGGCGGCGAGGGGCCTGCTGGCGCAGGGCGGCGTGCTCGCGCTCGAATTCGGCCTCGGTCAGGGCGATGACGTCGCGGCGCTTTTGCGCGCGGCGTCTTTCGGAGAGCCGAACTTCCGACTTGACCTCAACGGTCGCAAACGTATTATTTCCGCGCGTGGGGCTTGAGTTTGCCGTTGCGCTTCGATCACACCGAACCGCCAGTTGGAGATATTTTCTAAAAACCCTTGGCGTTTCAGACGAAAGCGGCTAGTTTCACGAAATAAGGACGGCTCTATCGCTCCTGTAAAGCTTCGGTCGGCGCTGAGATTTTTCGGTCTCGCCTGGTCAGAGGCATGTGAACATGGCGAGGCCGCTTCCGTTTAAGCTGCGACGCTCGGCGAAACCGAGAATCCGTCCCAAAGCTCCAAGACCCTGTCGATTGAGGGTCAAGGATTGATGCCGCGGAAGCTCCGCGCGTGTCGTCACTGGCTGGAGAGCCCAACTATCGCTCGCGCCTTCGTTCTTTAGAAAGAAAATGGTCCCGCAAGGACCGTTAGCGGCTCGCCGATAAGGCGATGCCCGGGAGTCGCGGTTACGGCGCCACTCAAGGAACATCGATGAGACCTGGACAGAACAAACAACGCATGCGCGGCCGCCCGAACAATAATCGCAAGGGGCCGAACCCGCTGACGCGCTCATACGAATCGAGCGGTCCCGACGTAAAGATTCGCGGCACCGCCCATCATATTGGTGAGAAATATCTGCAACTCGCCCGCGACGCGCAATCGTCGGGCGACCCGGTCACGGCGGAGAGCTATCTGCAGCACGCCGAACATTATTTCCGCCTCATCGCGGTGGCCCAGCAGGCCCAGCAACAGAGCGCCGCCGGCTATCAGCGTCAGCCCGGCGACGCCGCCGCCGAAGAGATTGACGATGGCGACGACTTCACCGGCATTCCGGACCGCTTCGCCTCGCCGGTCGAGCGTTTCGCCGCGCCGCAGCAGCAAGTCTACGCGCCGCAGCCCTCTAGCAATCCGCAGCAGCCGGGTCAGGAGCGCGGCTTTTATGGCGCCGGCGGCAACGGCGCCTCGGAAAAGCAGGGTTTCGAGCGGCCCGAGCGCGGCCCGCGCCAGGATCGGGCGTTTCAGGATCGGTCCTATCAGGACAGGCCCTATCAGGACCGCAGCGGCCAGGACCGCAGTAATCAGGAGCGCAATAATCAGGAGCGCTATGGGCAGGAGCGCAATAGCCAGGAACGCTATGCGCCGGCCAGGGACCAGGGTCCAAGGGATCAGGGCCCGAGAGATCAAGGTCCGAGAGATCAAGGCCCGAGAGATCAGGGTTCAAGGGATCAGGCCCGCAATGGGCGCGGCCAGCGGGATTTTCGCGGTGAGCCTTCGCGCGATCAGCGCGTTGACGCGCGGGCGCCGGAAGATGTGGCGCCCAAAGGCCTCCCGGCCTTCATAACCGCTCCCGTCCGGACAGTCCCCGAGGCGATTGCCGATCCGCTCGAGGCGGACGTGGCGGTCGAAGCCTTCGGCCAGATCGATGACGTCAGGTCCGAAGCCGAACGCGAGCCAAACGGCTTCCACCTGCGGCCGCGCCGGCGCCGGCGCAGCAAGGCGGAAATGGCGATCGACCAGGCCGCGGCGCATGACGGTTCGAGCGATGCGGAAACCAGTGCCGAGGATCCGGTCGGCGACTAGCAGCCCGTCGGACTTAATGGACGACAGCGACATACGATAGAATCATCACA
>DAITNE010000382.1:0-2536 GCA_036834765.1 Methylocella sp. | reverse complement strand
GCTGGCCGCGCCGCTGCCGGCGGCGATCGAACTTTCGCAGCGGGAGGGGAGCCGTCGTTTTGACGGTTGGGGTTTCACTGCCGTCACCGCGGCGGCGGCGCTCGCCTGGTTCGGCATGATGGCGCTGATGGCCGGCGCGCCGCTGGCGATGGCGGGTTGCGGGCTTGGCCTTGGCGCGGCGTCAGGCGGGATCGCCTGGCATGTCCTCGCCATGTATGCGCCCGCTGCGGCGATCGGCGCGGCCGGATGGCGCCCGCCCGCGGCGATGACGACGGCTGCCGGGCTCGGGCTGCTCGCCGTCGGCTGCCTCGCGGCGCGGAGCCAAACAAGCGCGGCCGGTTTCGATCTCGCGCTGATCGTCGGCGGCTGCGGCTGGTCGCTCGCGACGTTAGGAGCGACGCAATGGGTTCACGCCCATGGCGCGCCGCGGTCGCTGCTCGCCCTGCATGATTTCGCTCTCTTCGCGGCGGCCGTCTGCGGCGCGCTCGCGGCGACCGCGGTGATTTGATCGCCCCGGGCCTGAGGCCTCAGGCGGCCGTGAAGCAATTGTCCACGAAGAGCCGCGCGCCGTTGACGAAGCTCGCCTCGTCGCTGGCGAGAAAGAGCGCCGCCTGCGCCACCTCCTCGGGCTCGCAGATGCGCCCCTGCTGGATCTTCAGAGCCGCCTCCGAAACATCGACGCCGTAGCGTCCCAGCTCCTCGATTTCGCGCTGGCCGTGCGGCGTCCGCCCGAAGCCGGGACAGACCGCGTTGCAGCGGATGTTGCGGTCGCGGAACTCGACGGCGATCGCGCGCGCGAACATATGGCACGCGCCTTTGGTGGTGTCGTAAACCACCTCCATCGGCGTCGCCGCGACGGCCGAGATGGACGAGGTGCAGACGATCGAGCCGCCACCGGCGGCGATCATGTGCGGAAGCACTTCTTTGGTCATCAGGAACATGCTGCGCACGTTCACCGCCATCAAGCGCTCCCATTCCTCGAGGGTCGTCTCGAGGAACGGCTTGATGACGATCGAGCCGGCGTGATTGAAGAGAATCGTCACGGGGCCGAACGCTTCGACGACGCCGGCGACCGCCGCCTTGACCTGCGTCGGTTCGGAGACGACGGCCTCGACGAACATCGCGGTTCCGCCAGCGGCGGCGATGGCGTCGGCAGTCAGGCGTCCCTCCTTCGGATTGCGATCGACGATCGCGATCGTTGCGCCCTCCTGTGCGAAGAGCCGGGCCGCCGCGGCGCCCATGCCCGTTGCGCCGCCCGAGACAAGGGCGATCTTGCCGCTCAAACGTCCGGCCATAAATCATCTTCCTGTTTGCGATCTGCGATGCGCGGCAGGCCGCCGCGCTCAGATTCCGGCCGCCTCGCCGACGGCCCGCTCCGCTTCCGCGATTTCGCGCTGGCGGCGGGTGATCTCGTCGCCGATCGGCGGTCCCTTGAAGCGGCGCCGCTCGAAGCCGAACCAGACCACGGCCGTCAAGGCGAGGAAGCTCAACGTGATCCAGAGAGCCGCATCGTTCGGCGGTTGCACGCCGATGACGAAAATCAGGATCATGCTCAAAATCGAAAGCACGCCAAAGACGTAGAATCAGTTGCCGATGTCCCACGGTCCCATCTGCGTCCAGGTCTTGCGGTAGGCGATCTTTCCGAGCGTAATCGGCACGGTGAAGCAGAGAAACAGGAATATGACCGTGACCGACACGATTGTCGTGTAGAGCGGCGTGTAGGCCGTGAACAGCACCGCTAGAGCAGCGCCCACCCAAATTGCGGCGACGGGCGTACGGAAACGCGGGCTAACGGTTTTGAGAAGGGACGAGGCGGGAAGCCCGCCGTCGCGCGCGAAGGCGAAAATCATGCGCGAGAGAGAGGTGACGGTGGCGAGGCCGCAGAGATATTGGGCGGCGAAGATAATCAGATAAAGCGCGACCTTCACGCCGGCCGGCAGGACCTGGTCCGATGTCCAGAAAAACACGTTGAAGCCCCGGGCCGCCGCCTTGTCCATATCGGGGATCGCGAGGACGATGGCGCTGAGAAATAGCCAGCCGAAGAGCAGGGACCAGATCACCGAGCCGACCATTGCGCGCGGAACGCTGGCCGCCGCGTTGCGCGTCTCCTCGGAGGTGTGCGCCGAAGCGTCATAGCCGGTGATGGTGTAGATCGGCAGCAGCAGGCCGAGCAGAAAAAGGAAGGGGATGCTGCCGGTTTGCGGCCAGGTTCCTCCGCCGGCGTCGCCGCTGTAGTTTTTAAATGTCCACAGGCGCGACCAGTCGTAATGCGGAGCGAAGGCGAGGAAAGCGCCCGCAATCGCGATGGCGCCGAAGAGGATGAGATAACCGCTGAGATCCGTCAGCACGCTGGTCAGCTTGATGCCGAGATGGTTGATCAGCGCCTGACTCGCCGTGATCAGGATGACGAAGATGATTTGCTGAAGATAGGTTCCGCTGAGGCCTAGCGCCGGCCCGAAGGCGCCAAGGAAGAAGGTCCAGGTGCCGACATTGATGGCGCCCAGCACCGTGACGAGTCCGATCGGGTTCAGCCGGG
>DAITNE010000381.1:0-2544 GCA_036834765.1 Methylocella sp. | reverse complement strand
GTCAGCCTGCCCGATACGGAAATTCCAGTCTCGCCCATGACGGACAAGGACCGCGCCGACCTCGAGGCGGGACTCGAAGCCGGGGTCGATTGGGTCGCCGTCTCCTTCGTGCAGCGGCCGGAGGATGTCGCCGAGGTCAAGAAACTGACCCGCGGCCGGGCGGCGGTGATGTCGAAGATCGAAAAGCCGCAGGCGATCGCAAAGCTGGACGAAATCGTCGAAATCTCGGACGGCCTGATGGTGGCGCGCGGCGACCTCGGCGTCGAAATGCCGCTCGAAAAGGTGCCAGGCCTGCAAAAGCGCATCAGCCGCACCGCGCGGCGTCTCGGCAAGCCGGTCGTGGTCGCAACGCAGATGCTGGAATCGATGATCAATGCGCCGGTGCCGACCCGCGCGGAAGTGTCGGATGTCGCGACCGCCGTGTTCGAAGGCGCCGACGCCGTGATGCTGTCGGCCGAAAGCGCCGCCGGCCATTATCCGGTCGAGGCCGTCGCGACCATGAACAAGATCGCCGAAGAGGTCGAGCGCGACGCCTATTTCCGCGGCATCATCAATGCGCAGCGCGCGACCCCTGAAGCCACGGGCGCCGACGCCATCGCCGTCGCCGCGCGCAATGTCGCCGAAACGCTCGATCTCAAGGCGATTGTCGCCTGGACCTCGTCCGGCGCGACCGCGCTTCGGATCGCGCGCGAGCGCCCGACGGCGCCAATTCTCGCGCTGACGCCAAACCCGGAAACCGCAGGGCGCCTCGCGATCGCCTGGGGCGTCCATTCGGTCGTCACCAAGGACGCGCATGACGTCAACGACATGTCGGCGCGGGCCGCCAAATTCGCCTTCCGCGAAGGCTTCGCCAAGGTCGGCGACCGCATTATCATCGTCGCTGGCGTTCCCTTTGGGACGCCCGGCGCGACGAACATGGTTCGCATTGAATTCATTGACGAGGCCGCGACGGTCAGCTCCAGCGCCGCGCCCCCGGCGGAGCTGGCGGCGCAGGAGCGCTAGGCGCCAGCCTCATCCGCCGCCAAAGAGCGTATCGAAGAAATTCCGCGCGCGCGGCCGCGCGGCGCTCTGCCCAGCCCCCGCCGTTGGAATGAGGCCCGGCGGCACGAGGCTGTCGTTGCGCCCGCGCGGCGCCTGAACCGGCGCTGCGGGCGGCGGAAAGGCCTCCGCCACAGGCGACGGCGCTTGCCACGGCCAGCCGGGCGCGGCCTCCGCCGGCGCCTGCCAGAGGCCGCCCGGCAGCGGTTGCGGCGGGACCCCCTCATGCGCGACGCGCATATAGCGCGACCAGATCTCCACCGGCAGATTGCCGCCCGAGGCTTTCTTCGTCGGCGAGCTGTCGTCGTTGCCAAGCCACACCCCGGTGACGAGATGGCTCGTGTAGCCGACGAACCAGGCATCGCGCCAATCCTGGCTGGTGCCGGTCTTGCCCGCCGCCTGCCAGCCGGGGAGTTCGCCTTTACGCGCGGTCCCCGTCAGCAGCGTCTCCTGCATCATCGTATTCATCATCGGCAGATAGGCGGCGTCGATCACGCGGCCATTGCTTGCGCCCTTGCGCTGGTAGAGCAGCTTGGCCGCCGCTGTCTTCACCCGGACGATGATCTTCGGCTGCACGCCGATGCCGCCATTTGCGAAAGGCGCGTAGGCCGAAACGAGTTCGAGCGGCGAGACCTCGGAGGTCCCGAGCGCGATTGAGACGTTCGGAGTCAGCTCCGAGACGATGCCGAGGCGATGGGCGGTCGCGATCACGGCTTTGGGGCCGACCTCGACGCCAAGCCGCACCGCCACGGTGTTGAGCGAGAGCGAGAGCGCCTTGGTCAGCGTTACGGGCCCGAAATATTGACGCGAATAATTCTCCGGCTGCCAGCCCCTCACATTGATCGGCGCGTCCTCGCGCACGCTCGCCGGCGTCAGCCCTTTTTCCAGCGCGGCGAGATAGACGAAGGGCTTGAAGGCCGAGCCCGGCTGGCGCTTGGCCGCGACCGCGCGATTGAACTGGCTTTCGGCGTAGCTGCGCCCGCCGACCAGCGCCTTGATCGCGCCATCCGGCGCCATCGAGACCAGCGCGCCCTGGCCGACGCCATATTTTGCGCCTTTCTGGTCGAGCTCCTCGGTCAGGGCCTGTTCGGCGTCGGCCTGCAGAGCGGCGCTGAGCGTCGTCGCCACCACAATATCCTCGTCGATCGCGCCGACCGCGTCGTCGAGTTCGTCCATCACGTAGTCGGCGGCGTAATTGACCGAGCCGGCGCCCTCGCCGCGCACGGCCTCGGCGGGATTGGCGAGGGCGATTTTGCCCATCGCCTCCGTAATGAAGCCTTCCTCGACCATCGCGTTGATCACGTCGCTGGCGCGCGCGCGCGCGCCAGCCGGATTGCGGTTTGGCGCCAGCTTCGTCGGCGCCTTCATGAGGCCGGCGAGAGTGGCCGCCTCGGCCAGCGTGACGTTGCGCGCGCTGTGGCCGAAATATTTCTGCGCCGCCGCCTCGACGCCATAGGCGCCCGAGCCGAAATAGACGCGGTTGAGGTAGAGCTCCAGAATCTGGTT
>DAITNE010000380.1:0-2547 GCA_036834765.1 Methylocella sp. | reverse complement strand
GAATTTTGAGCGGGATGGCGGCCGAAAACCGGTTGCTGCTTTTCCTCGTCCCGCTCCGGAGCGGGATCTGAGATGAGCTGGATCATGAAGGTCCGCGAGCGCGCGGCGCTCTGGATCGACCATGTGGCGAGCGCGATGCTCGCCTGGCGCGAAGCGCTGCGCCCGCCGCGTTTCGCGCGCCTCGTCGAAGAGGACGACGGCAGCTTCACGCTGCAGGAAACCGCCGCGCCACGGAATGCGGCTTCGAAGCGGAATTCGCCGCAAACGCCGCCCGTGGAGACGGTCCCCGCGCCCTTCCGCATAACCGATGGCGCGATCGCGCCGGTAGACGCGGCGCGGCTCGCCCCACGCCTCGCCCGCGCCAGAGTCGATATCGTGTTGCGGCCCGAGCGCTTCCTGTTTCGGCCGCTCCAGCTGCCGCGCCGCGCCGCGGAGTTTCTTGAAGCCATCATCCGCTCCCAGATCGATCGCCTGACGCCCTGGAGCCCTGCCGAGGCGGCCTTCGGCTTTCTGCCCGAGCCGGGCGCCGCGAGCGAGCGCATGCAGGTCACCATCGCGGCGACGGCGCGAGCGCTGCTGTCGCCTTTCGTCGAGGCGGTGCGTGGCCTCGGCGTCGAAGCCGTCAGCATATCGACCCCGGCCCCGGACGGCGGCGCCGCAACGATCAAGGTGCTGGAGCAAAAGATCGAAGGCGCGGTCGAGGCGCAACGGTTGCGGCGCGGCCTTGCGACGCTCATCGCGGGGCTCGCCGTTATCGCGTTCGCATCCATCGCGGTCGCCAGTTTCGCCGGCGGCGAACTGGAGGCGCGGCGGGACGAGATCGATCACCGCATCGCCGAGCGGCGGGCCGCGCTGCATCAGGGCGGCGATGCGAACAGCGCGGCGGCGCTGGCGCTGCAGCAGAAAAAGCACGAGACCCCCTCGAGCGTCATTGTCTATGAGGAGCTTTCGCGCATTCTTCCCGACGACGCCTATCTGACCGAGCTGCGCATCCAGGGCGACAAGGCGCAGATCGTCGGCCTCGCGCGGGATGCCCCCGAACTGATCCACCTGATTGAACAATCGCCGCATTTCAAGGCGGCGACCTTCTTCGCGCCGACAACGCGCTCGCCCTCGGAATCACGCCAGCATTTCTTCATCGAGGCTCATATCCTGCCGGTCTTTCCAGAGGCGACGGGCCAATGATCGGCGCGGCTCTCCTGAAGCGCCTCGACCAGTCGCACACGCTGGCGGCCCTCGGCTACATCGCGATCGTGATCGGATTATTGATTGCGATCATTACGGCGCTGGCGAATTTTAGTGACGATTACGGCGATTTATCAGCCGCCGCCGCGCGCCTCGCGGCGTTGGAAGGCCGCGGACGACCGGGCGACCGGTCCGCCGGGGGACAGGACATGCAAGGCTCTCCCTTTCTTGACGGCCCCACGGTGACGGTCGCGGGAGCGGATCTTCAACGGCGCGTCGCCGGCGCCGTCACATCGGTCGGCGGCAATGTGCTCTCCTCGCAAATCGATCTTCAGGGGTCGCAAGCGAACGAAGGTTATGTCATTCTGTCGGCGAGCTGCGAGATCACGCAAGACGCCTTGCAGCCGCTGCTTTATGACCTTGAAGCAGGAATGCCGTTTCTCTTTGTTGAACAGCTCGTCGTCCAGGCGCCCCAGTCTGGCGAAGAATCGGAAGGCAAACGAATGCGCATTCAAATCGACGTCGCCGGCCAATGGCAGGTCGCAAAATGAGCCGGGCGAGCAAACTTAATCTCTCGCTGGCGCTGAGCGTTGCATGCGCCGGGGCAGCTTTCGCCCAATCCTCCGCCCAGTCTCCGGGCGTAAGCGTGTCGGCGGTCGCCGACGCGCCTTCGGACGCCGCATCCAGCGCGCCGCATACGCGGCGATCGAGCGCGGCCAATCCCCTTTGGGCCATTCCGCTCGAAAACCTGCGCGCGACGCGCGAACGTCCGCTCTTTTCGGCTGCGCGGCGTCCCCCGGCGCCGCCGGTCGTCGCGGCTGCGCCGGCGATCAGCGCGCCGCCGCCGCCGCCCGCGCCGCCGGAGAAACCGGAGGTGACCCTGGTCGGCGTCGTTCATGGCGAGAAGGAGGACATCGGAATCTTCATCAATCAGATGGATCAATCCGTGGTCCGGCTCCGCATCGGCCAGGACGACCACGGATGGGTTGTGCGCGCCGTCGATCTCAGGGCGACGACGCTCGAGAAGGAGAGCCAGCTGGTGAAGCTGGAGCTGCCCGCCCGCAATGCGACCATCCCCGCCGGGCCGGAGGTTGCGATGATTCCGACCGGGACAATGGTCCGCTCTATGCCCGGAAGAGGGCCAAGGCCGGATCGCTAGACTGTTCTCCGATCCGCTGGAATCGGAAAATAGCATTTCTTAGCGCGAACCGGCATCCGCTTCGCTCGAAAACGCCTCAGTTGAGCAGCGCGCTCCAGGTCGGGTCGGACGCGAAGTCCGGCGTCGGCACGAGGGACTCAGTGCGGCCGAACACATCGATCATGTAGATCTTCGAGCCGCTGGCGCCGCCGGGATCGCGGAAA
>DAITNE010000379.1:1015-2559 GCA_036834765.1 Methylocella sp. | reverse complement strand
CGGGCGTTCCCGCGGCGGGCGGACTTGCCGTGGCGCTGCAATCGGCCCTCCGCGGCAGGGGCGGGGTCTGGTTCGGCTGGTCGGGAAAAACATCTCAGGACGTCGACCCCGCGCCGCAGCTGCGCACGCTGGGGCCGATCAGCTTCGCCGTGTCCGATCTGACGCGCCGCGATGTCGCTGAATTTTATCACGGTTTCGCCAACCGGACGCTTTGGCCGATCTGCCACTATCGCCTCGATCTCGCCCGCCATTCGGAAGGCGACGCCGCGGGCTATTTCCGCGTCAACGAGTTCTTCGCCCGCCGCCTCGAAAAGATGCTGCGCCCCGACGACATCATCTGGATCCATGATTATCACTTCATTCCGATGGCGAGCTTCCTGCGCCTTCTCGGCGTCAAGAACCGCATCGGTTATTTCCACCATATCCCCTGGCCGTCCCCAGAGACCGCGGCGGCGATGCCTGGCTATGGCCGCCTCCTGCGCGCGTTCGGCGCCTATGACGTCGTCGGCTTTCAGACGCAGCCGGACGTGAATAATTTCCGCGCTTGCTTGACCGCGGCCGGCACCGGCCGCGCCATCGACGCCGATTGGTGCGAGTCGGGCGGGCGTCAATTCAAGGTGGGGGCTTTCCCGATCAGCATCGACGCCGAGGCCTTCGCGCTCGAGGCGCGTCTCGCCGAACGCAATGTGCTGGTGAAGCGCATGCGCGCCAGCCTCGAAGGCCGCCCCATGCTCATCGGCGTCGATCGGCTCGATTATTCAAAGGGCATCAAGAGCCGCCTGGAGGCTTTCGCAGCCTGCCTCGAAAATTACCCGCATATCGCCAAAGCCCGCGCGACCATGCTCCAGATCACGCCGAAGTCGCGCTCGGAAATTCCAGAATATGCGC
Source organism: Methylocella sp. (assembly GCA_036834765.1). Lineage (GTDB taxonomy): Bacteria > Pseudomonadota > Alphaproteobacteria > Rhizobiales > Beijerinckiaceae > Methylocapsa. The sequence continues at coordinate 1,671 of DAITNE010000379.1, read as the reverse complement.
GCATTCAGAACGAGGTCGCCGAAGAGGTCGGCCATATCAACGGCAAGCACGGCGACATTGACTGGACGCCGCTGCGTTATATCAACAAGACGATGAGCCAGGCGGCGCTGGCGGGGCTTTACCGCGTGGCGCGCGTCGGGCTGGTCACGCCCCTGCGCGATGGCATGAACCTCGTCGCCAAGGAATATGTCGCGGCGCAATCGCCGGACGATCCTGGCGTGCTCGTGCTGTCGCAATACGCCGGCGCCGCGCAGGAGCTTAAAGCCGCGCTGATCGTCAACCCTTACGATATCGCCGAGACGGCGGCGGCGATTGCGCGCGGCGTCGAGATGCCGCTCGAAGAGCGCAAGGATCGCTGGCGCGACATGATGGCCGCGCTGCGCGCCAACAGCATCGATCACTGGACGGCGAACTGCCTCAAGGCGATCGCCGGCGGCGCGGCGGAGGAGCCCGAATGCTCCCTGCATCCGGCGGGTTCGATCATTCGCTCCGGCGCCATCGCGCGCGCTGAGCCATGGCTCGCGGCCTCGCCGATATGGTCGAGCCTCGGCTATTGAGGCGGCTCGCCCTTATCAAGGCTGGGCCGCCGCCGCATTTGCCGCCAAATTGATCGCGTCCCATCCGCCGCCGCTTTCGCCGCGCTTGAGCCAGCGCGG
>DAITNE010000379.1:0-1005 GCA_036834765.1 Methylocella sp. | reverse complement strand
CCGACATCGACGAGCGCGGCGTCGAAGAGGCGCTGAGCCAGCGCGGCGAAGCGGTTAGACCCTTGCGAGCCAGAGCAGGGGATTCCCGCGCGGAGCAGCTGACGCATGATCGATCGCAATGACGTGCAATGGTATCGCGACGCCATCATCTACCAGCTCCACGTCAAGTCCTTCTTCGATAGTAATAATGACGGCATCGGCGACTTCGGCGGCCTGACGCAAAAGCTCGACTATGTGAAGGATCTCGGCGCGACCGCGATCTGGCTGATGCCTTTTTATCCCTCGCCGCTGCGCGATGACGGCTACGACATCTCCAATTATCGCGACATCAACCCCGCCTATGGCTCGCTGCGGGATTTCAAGGCCTTCGTGCGCGCCGCGCATGAGCGGGGCCTGCGCGTCATCATCGAGCTCGTCATCAACCACACCTCGGACCAGCACCCGTGGTTCCAGCGCGCGCGGGCGGCGAAGCCGGGCTCCGCGGCGCGCAATTTCTACGTCTGGGCCGACGACGACAAGGGCTACAAGGACGCCCCCATTATCTTCCTCGACGTCGAAAAATCGAACTGGGCCTATGACGAGACGGCCAAGGCGTTCTACTGGCACCGCTTCTATTCGCACCAGCCGGACCTCAATTTCGACAATTCGCGCGTCATCGAGGCCGTTCTCGACGTGATGCGCTTCTGGCTCGACATGGGCGTCGACGGCCTGCGGCTCGACGCCATTCCCTATCTCGTCGAGCGCGAGGGCACGCTTTGCGAAAATCTCCCCGAGACGCATGGGATCATCAAGAAAATCCGGGCCGCGGTCGACGCCGGCTATCCCGACCGCATGCTGCTCGCCGAGGCGAATGTCTGGCCGGAGGAGGCGGCGGGCTACTTCGGCGAGGGCGACGAATGCCACATGGCGTTCCATTTCCCGCTGATGCCGCGCATCTATATGGCGCTGGCCCAGGAGGACCGCCACCCGATCACCGACATCATCCGCCAGACGCCGGACATCCCG
>DAITNE010000378.1:0-2581 GCA_036834765.1 Methylocella sp. | reverse complement strand
AGATGAACCAGGCGGTGTTTCTGGCGCTGCTGCAGCCCGGCGACACCTTCATGGGCCTCGATCTCGCCGCGGGCGGTCATCTGACCCATGGCTCGCCGGTCAACATGTCCGGCAAATGGTTCAAGCCGGTCCCCTATGGCGTGCGTCGCGACGATCACCGCATCGACCTTGAGGCCGTCGAAAGACTGGCGAAGGAGCACAAGCCGAAGCTCATCATCGCGGGCGGTTCGGGCTATCCGAGGCACTGGGATTTCGCCAAATTCCGCGAGATCGCCGACTCCGTCGGCGCCTATTTCTTCGTCGACATGGCGCATTTCGCCGGGCTAGTCGCGGGCGGCGTGCATCCCTCGCCGTTCCCGCACGCCCATGTCGTGACCTCGACGACGCACAAGACCCTGCGCGGTCCGCGCGGCGGCCTTGTTCTGACCAATGACGCCGACATCGCGAAAAAGATCAATTCGGCGGTCTTCCCCGGTCTCCAGGGCGGCCCGCTGATGCATGTCATCGCCGCCAAGGCCGTCGCCTTCGGCGAGGCGTTGCAGCCCGCCTTCAAGGTCTATGCGCGCCAGGTCGTCGACAACGCCCGCGTGCTCGCCTCGACCATCAAGGACGCCGGCTTCGATCTTGCCTCCGGCGGCACCGACAATCATCTGATGCTGGTCGATCTGAGGCCAAAGAACCTCACCGGCAAGGCGGCGGAGGCCGCGCTCGGGCGCGCCGCGATCACCTGCAACAAGAACGGCGTGCCGTTCGACACCGCCAGCCCGATGGTCACCTCCGGCATTCGTCTTGGCGCGCCGGCGGCGACCTCGCGCGGCTTCGGCGTCGCCGAGTTCAAGAAGGTCGGCGAGCTGATCGCGGAGACCCTCGACGGCCTCGCAGCCAATGGCGACGCCGGCAATGCGGCCGTCGAAGCCAAGGTCAAGGCGACCGTCCTGGAATTGACAGGGCGCTTCCCGATCTACTGAGGACGCGCCCCGATGCGCTGTCCTTATTGCGGCAGTCTCGAAACGCAGGTCAAGGATTCGCGGCCGACGGATGACGCCGCCTCCATCCGGCGGCGGCGCATCTGTCCCGATTGCGGCGGACGGTTCACGACCTTCGAGCGCGTTCAGCTGCGCGAACTGATCGTCCTGAAAAAATCCGGACGGCGGGCGCCGTTCGATCGCGACAAGCTGATGCGGTCGCTCGAAATCGCGCTGCGCAAGCGCCCGGTCGAGCCGGAGCGGGTCGAGCGCATGGTCAATGGCATCGTGCGGCAGCTGGAGAGCCAAGGCGATGCCGAAATCCCCAGCGAGCGGATCGGCGAGCTGGTGATGGAGGGCCTGCGCGCGCTCGACAGCGTCGCCTATGTCCGCTTCGCCTCGGTCTACCGGAATTTCCGCGAGGCGCGCGATTTCAACGCCCTGATCGACGAACTCGCCGGCGAGGGCGCCGCGCCCGATCCGCTCGCGGCGATCATCGAGGGGGCGGCTCCGGAGGCGGGCACGGAGGAGCCCCAAAGCCGCGCCACGCCGAAGACGCGCTCGCCGAGCCGGGCATGATCGAAGCCAATGCGGACGCGCGGTTCATGACCGCGGCGATTGCTCTCGCCCGTCGCGGCCTTGGGCTTTGCGCGCCAAATCCGGCCGTCGGAGCGCTGATCGTCAGGGACGGCGCCATCGTCGCGCGCGGCTGGACCCAGTCGGGCGGGTGCCCGCATGCGGAAACCGAGGCCCTGAACAAGGCCGGTCTGCTCGCGTGCGGCGCAACGCTTTACGTCACCCTTGAGCCCTGCAGCCATCATGGGAAAACGCCGCCCTGCGCCGAGGCGATCGTCGCGGCGGGGATCGCGCGCGTCGTCAGCGCGCTTGAAGACCCCGACCCGCGCGTCGCCGGGCGGGGCCATCGGATCCTGGAGGAGGCGGGAATCAAGGTGACGACGAATGTCTGCGCCGAGGCGGCGCGGCGCGCCAATCTCGGTCATATGCTGCGCGTGACGAAGGGGCGTCCGATGGTCGCGCTCAAACTGGCGCTGACCGCGGACGGTTTCGCCGCCGGGCCCGAGGGCGAGCCGCGTCTCTCCATTACGGGTGCGGTCGCCAATGGCTACGTGCATATGCTGCGCGCCATGCATGACGCCATTCTCGTCGGCACCCGCACGGCGCTCGCGGACAATCCGCTCCTCACGGTGCGCCTCGCGGGGCTTGAGGCGCGAAAGCCATTGCGGGTCGTGATCGACAGCGATCTGAAACTGCGGTTGAAGTCGCGGCTCGTCGAGACCGCGGCGGTCTATCCGGTTTTGGTCATTGCGGCGGAGGACGCCTCCGCAGAGAAAGAGGCGCGCCTCGCCGCGCAGGGCGTCGATGTCGCCCGCGTCCGCCGCGATGAGGCCGGCCATGCCGATCTTGGCGTCGCGCTCGCGATTCTCGCCGCGAGGGGGCTGACGCGGGTGTTTTGCGAGGGCGGCCCAACCCTTGCGGATGCGCTGATCGGGAGCGGGCTCGCCGACGAAGTGATCGTGCTCACAAGCGCGAAGCCGCTGGGGCGGGTGGGGCGCACCGGACTGGGCGCCGCCAGCCTTGCGGCGCTCGCCGATCCC
>DAITNE010000377.1:0-2584 GCA_036834765.1 Methylocella sp. | reverse complement strand
CGGATGTCCCTTTGACCTTCAAATCCTTGATGAGCGTCACGGAGTCGCCATCGGCGAGCTTGGCGCCGTTGCTGTCCTTCACAATAATCTCGTCTGTCACATCGTTTCCCTTCTGACGCGCTCGCCGACCTCGCCGCTTGGGCGACGAAAGATATGGGGCAGTTACGCGGATGAAAATCAAGGCGGCGACGCGGAGAAAGCCGGATTCGGAGCGGGCTAAATGCCTGCAACGGCCTGCAACCGGATAGTCATCAGCTCGTTTGGATCGGCGCTGAATCCCACCGAAAATTCGAACGCGCCGGGCTCGAAACATGGCCGGAAATCCAGACCGGGAAAGCTAAGCTCGGCGGCGGGAAGCGCGAAATCGAGGACATCCCTTTCGCCGGCGCCGAGCGCGATCTTGGCGAATCTCTTCAGTTCGAGCACCGGGCGGACGACCGACGCGACAACGTCCCGCGCGAAGAGAAAGACGGTCGCCTCGCCCTCCATCGATCCTTCGTTGACGACATCGACGCTGAGACGGAGCACATCGTCGAAGCCGACGCGTTGCTGCAACGCGGCGAGGTTCGATAGAGCGAAGTGGCTATAGGAGAGGCCATGGCCGAAATAGAACTGCGGCTCGACCGAACAATCGAGATATTTGCTCGTGTATGGGTCGATTGGATCGAACGGGCGCCCCGAAGGCCGCGCGGCGTAAAAAATCGGGATCTGGCCGACCGCGCGGGGCCATGTGACCGGCAGCCGCCCGGCAGGATTGAAACGGCCGGTCAGCACATCGGCGATTGCGTTTCCCGCCTCGGTCCCCAGAAACCATGTCGCGACCGCCGCCGAGGCCCGCTCGAACAGCCAGGGCAGCGTCAGCGGGCGCCCGCTCGAGAGCAGCGCGACCAACGGCTTGCCGAGGCTGAACGCCGCCCACGCCAGCGCCTCCTGGCGGCCCGGAAGGCCGAGACTCGCGCGCGAGGCCGCCTCCCCGCTCATCGCAGCGGCTTCACCGAGGCAGAGCAGGACGACGTCGGCACCGCGGCAAATCTCAAGCGCCGCGGCAATCCCTGACTCCTCCTTGCCGTCGATTGCGACGCCCTCGGCGAAAACGATCTCCGTTCCCGGCAGCGCGCCCTTCAGGCCTTCGAGGATGGTGACGCAATCGTCGCGGTCGGCGGCCATCGCCCAGGGGCCATCCATCTCGCGCCGCGCGTCGGCGAGGGGGCCGATGACGGCGATTTTGTCCAAACCGGCGGGCAACGGCAGAACCCCGTCATTGGTCAGGACGACGATCGAGCGCTGCGCCGCCGTACGGGCCAGCTCCCGGACGGACTCCCGCGCGGCTTCGGCGGGTTCGCGGCCGTCGGCGCCGCCTTTGCGGCGAAAAGCATCGTCGAACAGGCCGAGACGCTGCTTCAGCGTCAGCACGCGGCGCACGCTGGCGTTGATGTCCTCCACCGACACGCGCCCCTCGGCGAGCGCCAACGGCAGGCCCTTGCGAAAGCCATCGCTCATCATGTCGATATCGACGCCGGCGGTCAGCGCCAGCGCGGCGGCTTCGCAAAGATTCTCCGCCACGCCATGGCGCAGCAATTCCGCGATCGCATTGTAATCGCTGACGATCACGCCCTCAAAACCCTGCTCGCCGCGCAGCCAGCCGGCGAGCAGCGCTTGATGCGCGGTCATGGGAACGCCGGAAAGATCCATGAAGGCCGGCATCACGGCGGCGCAGCCAGCCTCGATGGCCGCCGCGAAAGGCGGCAGATACACCTCGCGCAGCGTGCGCTCCGAAACATCGGCCGAGGCGTAGTCGCGTCCGGCCAGCGCCGCGCCATAGGCGCAAAAATGCTTCGCCGTCGCAGCGACGGCGCTGCGGTCTGCGAGATCTTCGCCCTGAAACCCTCGCACCTTGGCCCGCGCGAATTTGCCCGCGATAAAGGGGTCCTCGCCGGCACCCTCGCTGATGCGGCCCCAGCGCGGGTCGCGGGCGACGTCGAGCATGGGCGCGAAAACCATCGAGACGCCGTCACGCGCCGCCTCCGCCGCCGCCCTCCCTGCCGTCGCCGTCCAGAGCTCCGGATCGAAAGCGCAGGCTTCGCCAAGCGGAATGGGGAATATGGTCCTGTGCCCATGCAGCACGTCGAGGCCGATGAGCAGCGGGATGCCGAGACGGCTCTCCGTGACGGCGGTTCTCTGAATCGCGCGGACTGCCTCCGCGCCCCAGAGGTTCAGCAGTGCGCCGACGCGCCCGGCGCGAACGTCGGCGCTGACGTCAGCGGAGACCTCCGGTCCCGTCACCGCATAGCCGCCGGACGCCATGGTGAGCTGGCCGATCTTTTCCTCAAGCGTCATGGCTGCGATGAGCTTGGCGATCTTATCCATGGGCTGCCCCCTGGCTTGCGCGCATTATGTTGACCGGCCTCAAGGCGCGACAGGACTGGCGCAAATCGAGGCGCGGGCCATGTTAGGTGCCGAAAGCCCGTAGACGGTTCGGCGGCGCTCCTGACCTTCGCCCCGCTGGAGGCGGCGCCCGGCGCAAAGCTCCGGTCGGATCGAAAATGATCGAAACCCGCTCGAATGCCCCATCCGGATTATGACT
>DAITNE010000376.1:0-2618 GCA_036834765.1 Methylocella sp. | reverse complement strand
TCATGTATGAGGACAAGGAAACCTTCGTCCAGGCCGGCGACTGCGTGCATCAGCGGCCGGGCATCGTGCATTACCTGTTCGATTATTCGCCGGACATGGAATATCTCGAAATCGTCGGCCCGGCGAACTTCGGCACCGTCGACGCCCCTGCCCCGGCCGGCGTCACCGTGCCGCCAGTGACGCCCTGGAAGTAACCGGGGCCTCTACGCCTGCTGGAACGCATAGATCGAGCCGAGCGCCAGCATCGAGGTCAGTTCGTCGAGCGCGGCGCGGCTTTCGTCGAGCAAGGCCGGATCGCCGAGGTCCGCGCCGCTCAGGCGGTCGCGATAATGGCGGCGCACCCAGTCTTCGACGCGCGGCAGCGTTACGTCGTTGAGGAGAACGCGCCCGCGCAACGCGGCGCGCTCCGCCCCGCTCATGACGATGCGAAGCCGCAGGCACGCCGGGCCGCCGCCGTTCCACATGCTCTGGCGCAGATCCGTGAAGGCGAGCTGGTCGATCGAGCTATCGCCTGAAACGAGACTTTGCGCGAACTCCTGCGCCTTTGGAGAGGATTTCACATCCTCCGGCAGGATCAGCGCCATTCCGCCATCCGGCCGCGTCACCAACTGGCTGTTGAAGAGATAGCAGGCGACGGCATCGGTCAGCGGCACGTCGGCCTCGCGCGCGATCAGCAGCCTCGCGGTGGGACAGGCGGCGCGGATCGCGTCGAAGGCCGCCCATCCCGTCTCGAAGGCACGTTCATGGGCGAGCAGCACCGGCCCGTTCGCCACCGCCACGACGTCATTATGGAAGGCCCCCGCATCGATCGCGTCTTGCGCCTGGCGCAGGAACAGCGTCCGCGCCGGATCGAGCTGGTGCGCGCGCGCAACCGCCTGCGAGGCCTCGAGGGATTGCCTCGGCTCGAATCGGCGCGCCCGCGCGTCCTCGAAAGCCGAGCGGCCGTAGACGAAGATCTCGACTCCCGGCTCGGCGTGCGAGGCGCCAAGCCGCATATGGTTGGCCGCGCCCTCGTCGCCGGCCTTGCCCCCTTGCGGCAGCGGATCGTGAACGCGAAATCGCGTTTCGTCGGCGAAGATCGTGCGCAGTGCGCGGGCCGTAAACTCTGGTTCGAGAGAGCGGTGGAAAAGGGTCGAGAGATTGGCCGGCGTGATGTGCAGGCGCCTGTCCGCCGCATCGGCGGCGGGCGAGACGGTAGCCGCGTTCGCCGCCCACATCGACGAGGCGGAGGAGGCGTTGACGACGAGCGTCGGATCGGCCTTGAAGGCGCGCGCCAGCACTTCGCCGTCCGAGCCGGAAAAGCCGAAGCGTCGCAGGGTTTCGATATGGGGGCGCTCATGTGGCGGCAGGACGCCCTGCGGAACGCCAAGCTCCATCAGCAGGCGCATCTTGGCCAGCCCCTGCAAAGCGGCGGCGCGGGGGTTCGAGACGCGGCCGGCGTTTTCGATCGATTTGATATTGCCTTCGGAAAGGCCGCCGAAATTATGGGTCGGTCCGACAAGGCCGTCGAAATTGACTTCCGCGGCGCTCATGGCGGGCGCTCTCCCCTAAATCACCAACGCGATCGATTCCAATAGCATAGAGCGGGATGCGGGCAGGAAAAGCGCCGCACACTTTTCCTCATCCCGCTCTAAGCGCCGGCGTCGGCGGGCTGCGCACTCGCGTGGACGAAGGCGGCGAGCGCCGCGCGGGGCTGCTTCAGCGCGTCGATATCCATTGTGACCGACAGACGGTCGCCGTTCGCTCGCGCGAGCAAGACCGGACCCGGCCGTAAAAGCGCGGCGATCTCGCTGCGCTGGCGGCTGGGCGGAATATGGAAAAAGTCGCAGCAGCAGAGCCGGTCGGAGGCTGCGCCCGGGCGCGCGACGCAATAGGCGCAGAGCTCGATGAGCAGGCGCTCGTGCTCGCCCAAAGGTTCGAAGCCGGCCTTGAGTATCGACGCGCGCGAGCCGAGATTTTGCGGCGTGATGGCGGTGAGGATGCGGGCGTTGGGATCAACCTCGGCGACGACGGCGGCGATGCGCGCGCGAACCAGGAGCTTCTGCAGCCCGAAGCCGCGAAAGGGCGGCGCGACATAGCAGCTCCCCATTTCGACGAGGGCGGGTTCGCCCTCGCTCAGGGGAAAGGCCCCGGCGATTCCAACGAGCGCGCCTTCGCTGCGAACAACGCAGAAAAGCCCCGCCTCAATGGAGCGCCGGTAGTCCCCTTCGGGCCGACGCAGAAGCTTATCCTCGCCCGCGTCCCGAAGAAGGCGGTGAATCGCCTCGGCGTCGGAACTACGCGCAGTCTCGATGACGGCTTTCAGACCCATGGTCCACCTGCGAGCGCCCCTTGGGCCGGCACGGCCTGCGAATCAAGTTGCATTGTGCCTCTAATTTGCGGCGTTTGGCGATTTCTCCAAGCTTAAGCACATGTCGCCGCCAACTCAAATAACGACAGCCCAATCCTTCGCGCGCAGCGGCCATCAGCAATAATGCTCAAAGTATATTAATCCGAAATTAAGAGGTTTTTAAGGACCGCGCGGCGGCGACATCTCTACTTTGGTTTTGCTGTTTAGCGCTTATTGAGGAGTAAGGGTATGGCTCACGGCGAGACTGAGCGAGCAAAAGGCCCAAAGA
>DAITNE010000375.1:0-2620 GCA_036834765.1 Methylocella sp. | reverse complement strand
CGCGCCGGCGGCGTCGAGATAGGCCTCGATGAAGGCGCCCGTCAGCGCCCGCATCGTCATCCGCGCGACGGGCGCCGCCTCAAACAGCACGGCGTCGTCCCGCGCGACGCAGATCGCCGAATGAAGCTCATGCGTTCTGTCCGAAAGCGCGGCGAGCTGCGCGGCCGCCCCCGCGCGGTCGCCCGGCTTGGTGAAAAGCTTGTCGCCCAGCGCGAGCGTCTGGTCGGCACCGAGGACGAGGCGGCCCGGCTCCCGCGCGGCGACCGCGAGGGCCTTCTTGCGGGCGAGTTCGCGGGCGATCGCCGCGCCGCCTGCCCCCGCCTGGCGCAACGGAGTCTCAAGGGCGCGCTCGTCGATCATCGCATCGCGGGCTTCGAACGGAATTCCCGCAGCCGTGAGCAGCGCGCGGCGAGCGGCGCTCTTCGAAGCGAGGAGAAGCGGCGCCGCGCCGCGCCAGAGCGCGCTCATGACGCGGAGATGAATTTCATCTTGTGCAGCTTGTGCAGATCGATGATGGCCGCGGCGGTTTCCTCGATGGAGCGCCGCGTCACGTCGATCGTCGGCCAGCCGCGATCCGCGAACAGCTTGCGCGATTGCGCCACCTCGTCCGCGACCGCCCGCTGGTCGACATAGGGCGAGCCCGGATCGCCGTTGAGCGAGGCGAGGCGGTTCTGCCGGATATGGACGATGCGCTCGGGCGAGGCGAGAAGCCCGACGACGAGCGGATTACGCAGGCCTTCGAGCGACTTCGGCAACGGCGTGTTCGGCACGAAGGGAAGGTTGGCGGTTTTGACGCCGCGATTGGCGAGATAGATGCTCGTCGGCGTCTTCGACGTGCGGCTGACTCCCATCAGCACGACGTCCGCCGCCTCATAGGTCTCCGAATGCTGCCCGTCGTCGTGCATCATGGTGAAGTTCAGGGCGTCGATGCGGCGGAAATAATCCGCGTTCAGCGTGTGCTGGGCGCCCGGGCGCGGCGTCGCCGCGACGCCGATATAGGATTCGAACAGGTTTATGATCGGCGCCAGAACGGAGAGGCAGGGCGCGCCAAGCCGCGCACAGGCCTCAGTCAGACGGTGCGCCAGCTCCAAGTCGACCAGCGTGAACAGGACCATGCCGGGCGCCGCCTCGATCGCGGCGATCGCCTTGTCAATCTGCGCGACGCTGCGCGCCATCGGATAGACATGCTCCTGCGAGCAGACGCCCTCATATTGCGCGACGACGGCGCGGCTGACGGCGATCAGGGTTTCCCCCGTCGCGTCGGAGACGAGATGCAGGTTGATATGATGGCGCGGCACGATCGCCTCCCCAAAACGGCTCCGCCAGCGCCTCCATCGATCCGCGATGATACGACCGGGCGCATTACTGAGGATATTGGTGGATAAGAGCCGCCGAGGGCGCAATTGCAACCGAAATCTGTGCGAGCCCAGGCGAAAGCCTCAACAGCTTTCGCGCATTGGATCGCGGCGCAAGGGCCGCCTGTGAACGCCGCCCCCGCCGCCGCAAGCTGTTCGCGGCGCGCGGCGCAAAAAAGCCTAGCGCGGCTCAATTATTAATAAATCCTAAACGCGCATGCGCATTCCACGGAGCGGTGACTTCAGAGGATAACTCCGGTTATGCTAAACGGCGTGTGGACAATCCTGCGCAGGCCTTTTCGAGCCCCCAATATGAAGAAGAAGAAGTTAAGAAAGAGATTCTTGAATTTGTTTAGGAAAGTCCCGTTTTGACCGTTTCCTCCTGCGAAAAGCCGTTCCTGCGCGTCCTCGACGGCGAGGCGCTGTCGCCGCCGCCCGTCTGGCTGATGCGCCAGGCCGGGCGCTATCTGCCGGAATACCGCGAGATCCGCGCCAAATTCCCGACGTTTCTGGATTTTTGCTATGCGCCAAAGGCGGCGAGCGAGGCTACGTTGCAGCCGATCCGGCGCTTCGGCTTCGACGCGGCGATCCTCTTCAGCGACATTCTCGTTGTGCCCGACGCGCTCGGCCAGAAGGTGAGTTTCGAGGCCAATGAGGGGCCAAGGCTGGAGCCTATCGTCTCGGCGCAGGATTTTGCGAGGCTCAATGAGGCGATCGATCTCAAGCGCCTTGCCCCGGTGTTCGAGACTATCGAGCGGGTGAGGGGCGCCCTCCCCGCGACGACTGCGCTGATCGGCTTTTGCGGCGCGCCCTGGACCGTCGCAAGCTATATGATTGCCGGGCGCGGCACGCCGGATCAGGCTCCGGCGCGGCTTTTCGCCTATCGCGAGCCGGAGCTGTTTCAGCGCCTGATCGACCGGCTGGTTGAGGCCTCGGTCGATTATCTCGCGCGTCAGATCGAATCCGGCGTCGAGGCGGTGCAGATTTTCGACAGCTGGGCCGGCGTCCTGCCGGCCGGCGAATATGAACGCTGGTGCCTCGCGCCGATCAAGCAAATCGTCGCCGGCGTGAGGCGGCGTCACAAGGATGCGAGGGTGATCGGCTTTCCCAAGGGAATCGGCCCGCGCCTCGATGATTTCGCCGCGCAGACGGGCGTCGACGCGCTCGGGCTCGACAGCGCCGTGGATCCGCTCTGGGCGGCGCAAAACATTCCCAGCGCCAAGGCGCTCCAGGGCAATCTCGATCCGGTGGCGGCGACCGCTTTT
>DAITNE010000374.1:0-2658 GCA_036834765.1 Methylocella sp. | reverse complement strand
TGTCCTTCCCAGGGAACGTCTGATACCATTCTTCTTGCAGTACCGATCGAAATCTCCGGAGGTGTACTGCTTAGGTTCAACGAGTCGTCGCAACACCGGCTTGTGGGCTCTTCGCGGTAGACCGTGAACGATCTTTGCGGGGAGTGGTGTCACGCCGCGGTCGCGGCGATGTGCAACATGATGCGCCGCCGCCACGGCCCCGCCGAGCACCAGGATCGAGGCGACGAGCGCGACGCTCGACGCGCCCCTTATGGCGACGGCGAGCTTCGCCACAACGGCGCTCGCCGCCTCCAGCGCATCCTTGACGCGCAGCGCCGCGATCGCCGGAAAGGCCGCGGCGGTCTCGCGCAGGAGGCTCATTTCCCGCGCATCGCCGCCGCCCGCCGGAAAGGTCAAGGTGGCGAGATCGTCATAGGGCGCTCCTTTGAAGCTGTTCGGCGAAAACACCAGCACGAAGTTAATGCCAAGCTTGCGCCAGTTCACCTTGCGAATGTTGGCGACCCTGCCGGTGACAGTGCGGCCAAGCACGTTGACGCCGATCTCGTCGCCGATCTTGAGCCCAAGCCCCTCGGCGATTTCGCTCTCCAGCGAAATCAGCGGCGCCCCGGCGTAATCCTTCGGCCACCATTCGCCCTTAACCAGCGTCGAGCCCTCCGGCGGCGCATCGGCGAAGGTAATGCCGCGATCGCCCTGCAGCACCCAGGCGACGCTCTCCTTCGGGTGCGCGGAATCGGCTGGAAGGCCATTCAGCCGCACGATGCGCCCGCGCAGCATCGGCACAAGCTCCAGCGCGCCGTCCGGTGCGCGCGCCTTGATGAACTGTCCGAACGCCTCCGCCTTCGCCGCTGGAACGTCGAGAAAGAAGAAGCTCGGTGCCGCGCCCTGGCCGCTAGATTTCAGTTCGCCGCGAATATTGCCGTCGATCAGCGCCAGCGCGACGAGAAGCGCGAGGCCAAGGCCGAGCGAAAGCACGACGGAAGGGGTCAAGGCCCCCGGCCGGTGAATATTGCCGATCGCGAGGCGGAGAGCGACGCCGCGCGGATGCGGCAGCCGCCGCGCCAGCATCATGATCAGGAAACCGACGAGGCGCAGCAGGGCGAAAGCGGCGATGGTTCCGCCAAGATAGACGAGCGCGAGCTTGCGGTCGCCGGAGAGAGCCAGCGCCGCCGCGACGAGAGCCAGCGCCGCCGCCAGCGTCATCAGGATGTAACGCGGCCGCGGCCATGCGCCGAGCGACTCTACGACCGCGCGGAAGATCGCCTGGGCGGGGATGTCGTGGGCGCGGCCAAGCGGCGCGATCGAAAAGGCGAGCGCAGTCAGGAAGCCATAAAGCGCGCCCTCGCCAATCGCGCCGGGGTGGATCGAGGGGACCGGCGGAAACGGCAGCAGCGCGCCGAAAACGAACGCCCCGAGATATGGCAGGGCGGCGCCGAGGATCGCCCCGAGCGCGATGCCGAGACAGGCGATCAGCATGACCTCAGTCAACAGAATCGCGAACGCCGTGGCGCCACCGGCGCCGAGCGACTTCAGCGTCGCGATCGTCGCCCGTTCGCGCTCGACGAAGGCGCGGATCGCATTGGCGACGCCGATGCCGCCGATGATCAGCGAGGTGAGGCCGACGAGAGTCAGGAACTGCGTGAAGCGGTCGAGATTTTTGGAGAACTGCGGCGAGACGTTTTTGCGCGTGCGCATCTCCCATCCGGCGTCCGGGAACAGTTGTCGCGAATCCGCGGCGACTCCTTCGAGCGCTGCGTCGCTCGCCGGGGCCCGCCCCGCGCCGAGCGCAACGCGATAGAGCCAATGCGTCAGCGCGCCCGGCTGAAGCAGCCCGGTCCCGCGCAGCGCCGCCGCGCTCATCAGCACGCGCGGCCCGAAGCCGACGCCGCCCGCGAGCTGGTCCGGCTCATGGGTCAGCAGCGCGCTGATGCGATACCGCCCCGCGCCGATCGAAAACGAATCGCCGACGGAAAGGCCAAGCCGCGGCAAAAAGGCCGGATCGACCACAACGCCATAGGCGCCGTCGCGCTCGGCCAGCGCATCGGCGAGCGGCTGTGGCGGATCGAGAACCGCCGCGCCGGCGAGCGGATAGAGGCCGTCGACCGCCTTGATGTCGATGATCGCCGCGTCTCCGCCGTCGCGCCGGGCCATGGCGCGCATCAGCGTGACAGCGGAGAGGCGTCCCTCTGCGGCCAGAAAGGCGCGCTCTTCTGCGCTCGCCTCGCGCTGGGCGAGATCGAAGGATAGGTCGCCGCCGAGGATCGCGCGCCCCTCCCGCGCGAGCCCGTCCTTCAGCGACAGCGAAACCGAGCCGACGCCCCCTATGGCGGCGACGCCGACGGCGATGCAGGCGAGGAAAACGCCAAATCCTCTAAGGCCTCCACGCAAATCGCGCAGCGCGACGCGCAGGACGAGCGGCAGGCGCGAGCCGGGCGCCTGCTCGCGCGTGCTCACGCTCCGGCTCCGTCATGCTGCGGAGCTTGTCTCGAATTGAGTCTTGCAAGAGTCATGTGGACCTCGGTCGCGACAGTCATCGGCGCAGATGCACGGCGAGCCAGATGGTCGCGGAGGCCGCATCGGTCCACTCGACCCGATGTTTGCGGCGCGCCGCAATGAAGAGATGGTCGCCCGGCTTTAAAACCCGGTCGGCGGCTTCGCCGG
>DAITNE010000373.1:0-2660 GCA_036834765.1 Methylocella sp. | reverse complement strand
CTCTCCCGCCCACCTCATCGGTCAATCAGTTCTCCCGTCGATAGTTCTCTCAAAGCGCGAATTGGATGAATAGAAAACTCTGGCTCCGCATTCTGATCAGCCTCATCGGCGCCGCCGCGGTCGCCGCGCTGATCTGGTTCGCCGCGCCGCTGATCGTCGTTCAGGATGCGCTTCCGCTGGAGGAGCCCCTGCCCCGCATCGGGGCGATCGCTCTGGCGCTGGCGCTGATCGCGGGCGCCGGCGCTCTACGCCTCTACCAGCGGCGCAAGGGCGCGGAGCGCATCGCGCGCGGCATCGGCGCCGAGGACAGCGATGCGCCCGTTCTGGCGGAGCGCATGAAGGAGGCGCTCGGCGTCTTGCGCGGGCGGGGCCGCGCGAACTATCTCTACGATCTGCCCTGGTACGTGCTGATCGGGCCGCCGGGGTCGGGCAAGACTACCGCACTCGTGAATGCAGGGCTCGAATTTCCGCTCGCCGGCGGCGCCAAGCCGGGCGCCGTCAAGGGCGTCGGCGGCACGCGCTATTGCGACTGGTGGTTCACCGAAGACGCCGTCCTGATCGACACCGCCGGCCGCTACACGACGCAGGACTCCGACGCCAAAGCCGATCAGAAAAGCTGGCTCGCGTTTCTCGACCTGCTCAAACGCAACAGGCCGCGCCAGCCGATCAACGGCGTTCTCGTCGCGATCAGCATCGAGGACCTTTTGACGCTGCCGCAAGACGAGGTCGCCGCCCATGCGGCGGCGATCAAGGCGCGCCTCATCGAACTGCACAAGCGGCTCAAGGTCGATTTCCCGGTCTACGCCCTGTTCACCAAAGCCGATCTCGTCATCGGCTTCATGGAGTTCTTCGGCGATCTCGACGAGAAGCAACGCGCGCAGGTCTTCGGCGCCACCTTCCAGACGATGGACCGCGGCAAATCGATGGTGGCCCACGCTCCGGCCGAATTTGACGCGCTGACGCTGCCCTTGTCGCGGCTGGCGCGGGACCGGCTTGGCGCGGAGAAGAACCCCGCGAACCGCGTTCACCTGTTCGGTTTTCCGGCCCAGATGGCGGCCTTGCAGGCACCGGTGATCGGCTTTCTCGACGCCATCTTCGATCCCGCCCATTACAAGATCAAGGCGGCCCTGCGCGGCTTCTATTTCACATCGGGGACGCAGCAGGGAACGCCGGTCGATCAATTGCTTGGCGCGCTCGCCAAGGGGTTCGGCGCCGAGGCGGTCGCGACGCCGGCCTTTTCCGGCCAGGGCAAGAGCTTCTTCCTGACCGACCTCATCCGGAAGGTCATCATCGGCGAGGCCGGCTGGGTGTCGACGAGGCGCCGTTATCGTTTCGTCAAGATGGCGGCGCTCGCATGCCTCCTCGTCGCCGCGCCGCTCCTCGCCGGCGCCTGGTGGCTCAGCTACGCGCGCAACGCCGATCGCATTCGCGACAGCGAGGCGGCGGCGCAGAAATACGCTGAGGCGTCGCGCGGGGTCGGGCAGGCCAATGTCGTCGGCGACCGCGATCTCAGCAAAGTGCTGCCGGCGCTGCACGCCTTGCGTTTCCTGCCCAGCGGCTATGGCGATCAAGACTCGGGTGCCTCGCCCGGCGTCTTGTCCACGGACCTTGGGTTGAACCAGTCGGCGCGGCTGAGATCGGCGGCGAACACCGCCTATGGCGTCGGGCTGGAGCGCATGCTGCGGCCGCGCCTCATCTATCGCCTCGAAGAGCAGATCGAGGCCAACGCCAATGATCCGTCCGCGCTCTTCAATGCGCTGAAGGTCTATCTCATGCTCGGCGGCCTCAAGACGGCGGACCGGCAATTACTGATCGACTATATGAAGCGCGACTGGGCAGAGAATCTTTATCCGGGGCCGCGCAACGCCGAAGGGCGCGACGAGCTGGAGCAGCATCTTGCCGCCATGCTCGATCTCGAAACAGGACATGGCCCCCTCGTCCAGCTGAACGGCCCGCTGGTCGAAAAGGCGCAGGCGATTCTCGCGCGCCAGAACGTCGCGGCGCGCGCGCTCGACATTCTCGAGCGCCGTGCGAAGGCGCGCTCGCAGCCGGACTGGACCGCCAGCAAGGCCGGCGGCGCGGGCGCCCTCGTCGTGTTCGATCCGTCGATCGAGAGCATCAAGATTCCCTGGTTCCTGACCAAATCGGGCTTTGCGGATTTCACCTCCGCGGCGCCAGGCGTCGTGAATGAGGCGGAGCGCGATCGCTGGGTGCTCGGCGCCGCCGGGCAGACCCCGGCGATCTCGGCGCAATACGATCACCTGAGCGAAAATCTGGGCGAGGCCTACGCCATGGCCTTCGTCGACGCCTGGCGCGAGGCCATCGGCAGGCTGAAGATCCGCCGCCTCACCGCTGACCGGCCCTCCTATCCGCTGCTTGCCGCCGCGTCGTCCGTCACCTCGCCATTGATCCGCCTCCTCGAATCGATCCGCGACGAGACTTTGCTCGCGGAGCCCGCGAGCGCTCAGACGCCGGCGGCGATCATCGACGCGGCTCTCGCGCCCTACCACAGGCTCGTCGAAGGGGATCCGGGACGCCGCCCGATCGATCAGATGCTGTCGCAACTGAACGACATTCGCGCCAACTTAAGCCGCCTCGCCGGGAATGGCGGGTCGGCCGACGAGCTCGTCGCGCGCATCGCGAGCGGCGTCGCCAATCTG
>DAITNE010000372.1:1432-2667 GCA_036834765.1 Methylocella sp. | reverse complement strand
GAAGAACTCTTCGGCCTCCAGCACTTCGGTGCGCTGCAAATGCCTGATCTCGATCGCGAGCCGCTCCAGCGAGGAGGCGATGACGGCGAGCGTCGCAAAAAACATGGCATGGCGGTCGCGCGGAATGATCTGCGTCGAGGCGGGTTCGACCGTGAGCCCCAGCTTTTCGGCGACATGGGCTTCGACGTGCGGATCGATATTGGCGAATGTTCCCACGGCGCCGGAAATCGCGCAGGTGGCGATCTCTTTGCGCGCGTTGACGAGTCGTTCCCGCGCGCGGGCAAACTCGGCATAGGCCTGCGCGAGCTTCAGGCCGAAGGTCACCGGCTCGGCGTGAATGCCATGCGAGCGGCCGATGCTCGGCGTCAGTTTGTGCTCGAAGGCGCGTCGCTTCAGGGCGGCGAGAAGCGCGTCGACATCCGCGATGAGAATGTCGGAGGCGCGGGCAAGCTGCACCGAAAGGCAGGTATCGAGCACGTCGGAGGAGGTCATGCCCTGATGCACGAAGCGCGCGTCGGGGCCGATGAATTCGGCGAGATGCGTCAGGAAGGCGATGACGTCGTGCTTGGTGACCTTCTCGATCTCGTCGATTCGCGCGACGTCGAACTTCACATGGCCCGCCTTGGCCCAAATCGCCTCGGCCGAGGACTTGGGGATGACGCCGATTTCGGCCAGCGCGTCGCAGGCATAGGCCTCGATCTCGAACCAGATGCGAAACCGGGTCTCAGCATCCCAGACGGCGACCATTTCGGGGCGGGAATAGCGGGGGATCATAAAAGGAGGGCTCCCGTGTGAAGGGAGTGCCCTAGCACGCGGCGCGGCCGAAACGCAAAAGAGCGTCGCGCACCGCTACCGCGCCTCGGACTTTTCCTGTTCGGCCTTAAGGCGTGCGACCTTGGCGCGGATCGGCGCGAACGGCCCGTATTTATGCTGCGCTTCGCTGAAGCCGTCGGCGTAGGGCCCATAGGGCGTATCGACCGGCTTATCCAGAAAGTCTGGAAAATCATGTTCGAGGCCGGCTTCGCGCGGGCGCGGCTGCGATTCGACATAAGCCGCGGCGTCCCAGGCGTCCTCGACCGAGATCCGCGGGTTCAGATAATCGGCGCCGGGCGGCATGTTGGAATGAACGAAATTCGCCATGGTCTCGAGGCGCGCCATGCCCGCGCCCTCGTTGAAACTTTGGTTGCCCCAGAGCGGCGGCGCGGCGTAGCCGGCGGCGAGCGCCTGCGGATCGC
>DAITNE010000372.1:0-1422 GCA_036834765.1 Methylocella sp. | reverse complement strand
CAGGCCGCCGCCGTCCTGCCGGTGGCAGGCCCGGCAGACCTGTTCATAGATCCTTTCGCCCCGCGTGGGCTCCGCCGCGCGGTCGAGATAGGGCATCTCGCCCGCCCCATGGCCGGGGAGGGGCTCCCCTTTCGTCATGTCGGACGCGAGAAATTTGACATAGGCGACGAGGGCCTGCATCTGCGGCGAGTCGGTCGGCAGCGGGCGCCCATTCATGCTCCGCGTCATGCACGAATTGATGCGGTCTTCGATGGAGATTTCCGTTCCGCTCCGGGCGCTGTAGCGCGGAAACGCGCTATAGAGGCCGAACAGCGGCAGGCCGAATTTCTTCGTCCCCGCCTCAAGATGGCAATCGCCGCAGGCAAGATTATTGCCGGCGAAGCGGTCGGCTGGTTGAGGCGCGTCCGGGCCGATCAGCGCGTAGGTCTGCGTCACCAGCTCGCGGCCGCGACGGATCTGTTCGCCGCGCGCGTCATCGGGCAGGGCGCCGACGTCGGGAACGCGCCAGATCGGGGCATCCGGCGCGACGATCTCTGCGCCCTGGGGCGCGCCGACGGGCGAACTCAGCGCAAGGATGAGGGCAAGGCCGCCGGATCGCACCACACGCATCGCCATTAGTCTCCCTTTCCGGCGCGCCCGAACTTGTCGCGCCAGCTCGGCAGCGCCCCCGCAAAGGGCAGCGCCTCGGCCTCATAAACCGCCCGCGCGATAGCCCTTGCGAGGCAATCCGCCGCGCAGGCGCCGATCTCGGCCTTGTCGCGCAGCGTCGGCTCTCTGGCGGACGCCCCGGTCGCGGCGGCAAAGATGGTGTCGCCGTCCATCGCGGCGTGGGCGGGCCGCAAGGCGCGCCCCATGCCGTCATGCGCCATCACGGCGAGGCGCTTCGCTTCGGTTTTGGTCAGCGCGGCGTTGGTCGCGACAATGGCGATCGTGGTGTTTTGCGGCTCGACGCTCTTGATCTGGAACTCGCCCTGACCCCGGAAGGAAGCCGGCCAGCCGCGGCCGCCAAATTCGCCATCGCGTTCGTAGGGCGCTGCGAGGAAATGCGGGCCGGCGCCGATCGTCGCGGAGCCAACGGCGTTTACAGCGACCAGTGCGCCCACGCGAAAGCCGGCCGCCGTGGCTTCGTTCGCCGAGCCGAGGCCGCCTTTCAGATTGGCGGTGGTCGCGCCATAGCCCGCCCCGACGTTGCCAAGCGCAAAATCCGCCGCGACCGCCTCGGCCGCCTGATAGCCGAGACGCCAGTAGACCGGCTCCGGGCCGAAATCCTTGTCGCCGCCGTTGAGCAGATCAAACAGAACGGCGCCGGGCGCGATGGGGACTTTTATCGAGCCGACTGGAAAGCCACGGCCTCGCGCGCGCAGCAAGGCGAGGACGCCGCCCATGGAATCCAGCCCATAGACCGACCCCCCGGAGAGGACC
>DAITNE010000371.1:0-2671 GCA_036834765.1 Methylocella sp. | reverse complement strand
CTGCAGGGGGTCGCCCGATTGGCGGCCGAAACGCCGCGCCAGGTCGCCAACACCCACACGATTTTCAGCGTCGGATGCACCCTTATTCTGATCTGGTTTGCGGGACCGCTCGCGCGGCTCGCCCAGATCATCGCGCCCTCTCGCGCGAAACAGACGCGGCGCGCGGGCGACGCCCTCTATCTTGACGACGCCTCGCTGACGGCGCCCGCGCTCGCTCTGCAGCGCCTTCGCCTTGAAGAGGCGCGGCTCGGCGAACTGGTTCTCGCCATGGTTCGCGCCGGACCGGTCGCCGCCATCGAGGGGAAGCCGGAGGACATCGAGAGCGTCATTCGGCAGAACGCCGAAGTCGATCGGCTGGCCTTCGCCATTCTCGTCTACATCGGACGATTGTCACAGGACGAACACAGCGAGGACCAGGGCGCCGCCATGGTCGATCTGACGCAAACGACCAACAATCTTGTCAGCATCGCCGATATCGTTGCGACGAATATCGTTTCGCTGGGGCAACGCAGAATCGCCGAGGGCGTAGATCTGGTGCGTTTGCGCGACGAGACCACCTCCCGATTGGGCGCCGCCGTCGCGCGCAATCTCGATCTCGCCGTGCGCTCGCTTGGCGAATCGGCGCAGAATCTCGGGCCCCCGGCCGCCAAAGACGAAATCGAACGTCTGACCGTGGCGGCGCGGCAAAGCGTCCTCGACAAGCTCCAATTGGCGGATAAGACCGACGCGTTGCGGTTTCGCCTCGCCAACGACGTGATCGAGCAGTTGCGGCAGATCGCGCGCTTCACGCGACGCATCGGGGAGAGGGCGGGCGAAGGCTTCGGCGACACGCAACTCGCCGTGGACAGTAAGATCGGGGCGGCTTGCCTCGCCTTCGCATGGCTCGCCGCGGCGGCCCTCAGCGCCCGCGTCGAAGCGCAGACCGCTTCGCCGGGTTTCGCCAATCTGCGCTATTCGCCGCTGACCGAGATCAACGCCGGCAATGTGCAGAGGCTGACGCCCGTCTGGACCTTCTCCACCGGCGTGTTGCGCGGCCACGAGGGCGCGCCCCCCGTCGTCGGCGGCGTCATTTACGTGCATGCCCCGTTTCCCAACACCGTCTATGCGCTCGATCTCGACCATGAGGGAAAAATCCTCTGGAAGTATGAGCCGCGCCAGGACTCCGGCGTCGTCGCGCTGATGTGCTGCGACACGGTCAGCCGCGGACTCGCCTTCGCCGACGGCAAGATCTTTCTCTATCAGGCCGATACGACCCTCGTCGCGCTCGATGCCGCGACGGGCGCGCCGATCTGGTCGGTCAGGAACGGCGATCCGACGAAAGGCGCGACGGGGACCTCCGCGCCTTTCGTCGTCAGGGACAAGGTTCTCGTCGGCGTCTCCGGCGGCGAGTTCGGCCTGCGCGGCTATCTCACCGCCTATGACATTGCGACCGGCGCTAAAGTCTGGCGCGCCTATTCGATCGGGCCCGACGCGGACACGCTGATCGACCCTTCGAAGACCACGGAACTCGGGAAGCCGGTCGGCGGCGAGGCGAGTCTCGCCAGCTGGCAGGGCGATCAATGGAAGATCGGCGGCGGCGCGCCCTGGGGCCGCATCTCCTACGATCCGGCGCTGAACCTCATCTATTACGGAACCGGCAATCCCTCGACCTGGAACCCGACGCAAAGGCCCGGCGACAACAAATGGTCGATGGCGATTGTCGCGCGGGATGCCGATACGGGAATTGCGAGATGGGTCTATCAAATGACCCCGCACGACCAGTGGGACTATGACGGCGTCAATGAGATGATCCTGAACGACTTGGTCATCGACGGGCGCTCGCGAAAGCTTCTGATGCATTTCGACCGCAACGGCTTCGCCTATGTGCTGGACCGCGCCGACGGCGAACTCGTCAGCGCCGACAAATATGATCCGGCGGTGAATTGGGCGCGCGCGATCGACATGGACAAGGCCTCGAAGAGCTATGGCCGTCCCATCGTCGAGGGAAAATATTCGACCGAGCAGAATGGCGAAGAGACGCAGACCCATGGCGTTTGCCCGAGCACGGTCGGCGCGAAAAACGCCAATCCGGCCGCCTATTCCACGGCGACGGTCCTTTTCTACGTCCCGATGATCCGCCTTTGCATGGATTACGAGCCCTTCAGGATCGCCTATGCCGAGGGCCAGCCCTACACGGGGGCCGACACAGCCGTCTACCCCGAGACGGGCGAAACTGCGATGGGCGGGCTGATCGCCTGGGACGCTGGGACGCGCCGGATCGTCTGGTCGGACAAGGAGCGCTTCGCCGTCGCCTCGGGCGTTCTCGCGACCGCCGGCGGCCTCGTCTTCTACGGCACGCTCGAGGGCTATCTGAAAGCGGTCGACGCGGCGTCGGGCAGGGAGCTTTACCGCTTCAAGACGCCTTCGGGAATCGTCGGCGACGTGACGAGTTTCGAGCATCAAGGCCGGCAATATGTCGCCGTGCTGTCGGGCGTCGGCGGCTGGTCGGGCGCTGGCCTCACCGCGGGGTTCACCCATTCGGACGAAGGCGCGAATTCGCCGGAGGTCTATGCGGCGCTGGCCAATTATACGGCGCTCGGCGGGCAGCTCACGGTGTTCGCCTTGCGGTGACTCTCGGCGCTCTTCGCGCGCGGCGATGGGGGCCTACCGGCGGAGGCGCAAAGGGCGTAAA
>DAITNE010000370.1:0-2676 GCA_036834765.1 Methylocella sp. | reverse complement strand
CAAGCAGGTTGCGCCGCAGCAGGGCTTCGGCGTTCATGGGCCGGTATCGCACACCTCTCAGCGCCAGCGGCACCAGCGCGATGATGATCAGCGCGTTGAAGATGACGGCGGAAAGCACCGCCGACTGCGGCGTCCTGAGGTGCATGATGTTGACGGCGTTCAGAATGTCCGACGATGAGCGCGGAGGCCCCTGCATCCTTCAGCATTTCCGCGGAGATGTCGCCGGTGAAAGGGCCGTCAGGCTCGTTGTGACAGTGCTGCCCGCCAAGTCCCACCCCGGCGCCGGCGCAGATCGGCGCGGCGGCGCCGAGCAATGTCGCCGGCAGGCAAAGGACGATCTCCGCCCCATCGGCGCCGCCGGCGGCCACTTCGGCGCAGATCTTCTCGACTTCGACGAGATCCTTGCGAAGGCCGTGCATTTTCCAGTTTCCCGCGACGAGCGGACGACGGCCAGGCCGCAATGGTCTATCCATAATCGAAAGCTTCCGGCTCCGAGGCCGCGAAACGCTGAGACGTTTGCAAGCGCAGGCGCACCTTCTTATAGTCCCGGCCGGATTTGTAAACGTTCGGCTCTAACTTGGCCGCAACGAAAGTTAAGAAAGCCCCACCCGACATGCTGGAATCAATGCGCGCCGCAACACAAGGCTGGATCGGCCGCACCATCATGGGGCTGGTGATGGGCGTCATCATCCTGAGCTTCGCAATCTGGGGCATCCGCACCGATTTCAGCGGCTACGGGGCCAACAGGCTGGCGCAGGTCGGCGGCGAAGAGATCAGCGTAAACGCCTTTCGCGACGCCTATCAGACCGAACTGCAGCGGATCCAGCGCCAAGCGAAGCGCGCCATCACCAATGAGGAAGCGAAGCATTTCGGCCTCGATCGGCAGGTGCTCTCGCGTCTCGTCAGCGACGCGGCGCTGAACCAGCAGGCGGATGCGCTCGGCCTCACCGTCAGCGATCTGCAAATCGCCAAGGCGATCGCCAAAGACCCATCTTTCAAAGGGGCCGGCGGCCAATTCGATCGCGCCCAGTTCGAGGAGCTATTGCGCAACAATGGCCTGACCGAGAAGGCCTTCGTGCGCGAGCAGCGCGGCGATATTTTGCGCCATGAGCTTGTCGATCCGCTGACCGCCGGCCTGCAATTGCCGAAAGCCATGCTCGAGGCGATCCATCGCTTTCAATCCGAGGCGCGCAGCGTTGATTTTCTGATCCTGCCCACCGCCAGCGCGGGCGCGGTCGCGGCGCCGTCGGATGACGAGTTGCGGAAATATTTCGAGGATCGCAAGCTCGGCTATTCCGCTCCCGAATATCGCAGCCTCGTCACTTTGACGCTAACGCAAGATAGCGTCGCGAAGCCGGAGACCGTTTCCGACGCGGACGCGCAAAAGCGCTATGACGAGATCAAGGGCGACAAGTTCGGAACGCCCGAAAAGCGCTCGGTCGACCAGGTCCTCTTCACGGACGAGGCCGCAGCCAAGGCGGCGCGCGACAAGCTCGACGCCGGCGCGAACTTCGAGGACATCGTCAAGGATCAGGGGCTGACTCCCAAGGATGTCTCCCTCGGGACGGTGACGCGCGGCCAGCTGATCGACAAGGATGTCGCGGACGTCGCCTTCGAACTGCCGGAGAGCGCCGTCAGCGCGCCGGTCAAGACGCGCTTCGGCTATGTTCTCGTTCGCGTCTCCAAGATCGAACCCTCGAGCGTCAAGCCCTTTTCCGAGGTCGAGGACGAGATCAAGCGCGACATCGCAATCTCCCGCGCTCGCGGCGAAATCGCCCGTCTCCACGATGCGATCGAGGATCAGCGCACATCGGGCAAGTCATTGGCGGAGGCGGCGAAAAGCGCCGGACTGGAGGTGCGCTCCATCGCCGCCGTCGACGCCGCCGGAAAAGATCAAACCGGCGCGCCGGTCGCCGATCTGACGAATGGGCCGGGCCTGCTGAAGGCGGCCTTCGCCTCCGATGTCGGCGTCGACAACGAGACTTTGACGCTGCCGCAAGGCGGCTATCAATGGTTCGAGGTCGCGAAGATCGAAAAGGCGCGGCAAAAGACTTTTGAGGAGGCGCGGCCCGAGGTCGAGAAGGCCTGGCGCGACGACGAGACCGCACGGCTGCTTTCCGCGAAAAGCGCCGATATCGCGAAACGTCTCGATGGCGGCGAAACCCTAGACGCCGTCGCGGCAGCCGAGGGCAATATCGAGGTGAAGCACGCGACTGACGTGAAGCGCAGCGGCGGCGGCAAGGATCTGCCCGCCAACGCGGTTGCTCAGGTCTTCAACGTGGGCGTCGGCGGCGTCGGTTCGGCGCGTCTCGACGATGGCGGGCGCCTCGTATTCAAGGTCGTCGACGCGGTCGTCCCGCCCATCGATTTCGCGGACCCGAGCCTCGTCTCCATCGGCGGCCAGGTGAAGAAGACCTATGGCGACGACCTTGTGGCGCAATATCTTGGGGACCTTCAGAACGATCTCGGCGTCAAGGTCAACGCGCAGGCCCTGGCGGCCGCAACCGGCGGCGCCGATGCTTTCTGACGCCGGCATCTTGAATGACGCCGCCGGCACCGCCTTCGCCGCGAGCTACGCGGCCAAGGAGCCTTGCCTCGTTTCGGCGCGCCTCATCGCGGATCTCGAGACCCCGGTCTCGGATTTCCTGAAGCTTTCGGCGGGGCGCCAGGGGCGAA
>DAITNE010000369.1:0-2683 GCA_036834765.1 Methylocella sp. | reverse complement strand
TCCATCAAAAACGCCTCAAACCATGTTTCGCGGACCAGTGATTCCGGGTACTAGCCGGCTCTCGCCCTGCGCCTCGGCGACCGCGACCGCCGTCATGTTGACGATGCCCCGCGCGGTCGTCGACGGCGTCAGAATATGCGCCGGCCTCGCGCCGCCGATCAGGATCGGGCCGACCGGAAGCGCGTCCGCCACGATCATCGTCATCGTATAGGCGATGTTGGCGGCGTCCAAACTCGGCATGACGAGGACATTGGCCTCGCCCTTGAGACGCGAGGAGGGCAGCACGCGATCGCGGATCGCCTGCGACAAAGCGGTGTCCGCCTGCATTTCGCCGTCGACTTCGAGGTCCGGCGCGCGGGCGCGCAAAATCTCCATCGCACGGCGCATCTTTAGCGAGGATGGAGCATCGTCCGTGCCGAAGTCCGAATGCGAGACGAGGGCGATGCGCGGCTCGAGGCCGAAGCGGCGCACATGGCGGGCGCACATCAGCGCGGTCTCCGCGATCTCGAAATCTTGCGGATCGTGCCTGACATGGGTGTCGGTGATGAAGAAGGCGCCCTTGGTGGTGATCATCAGGCTCATCGCCGCGAAATCGGTGACGCCCGGCGCCAATCCGATAATGTCGCGGATGTAGCCGAGACGGGAATTGAAGCGCCCGTCGAGGCCGCACAGCATCGCGTCGGCGTCGCCGCGCTTGACTGCGAGCGCCGCGATCACCGTCGAATTGGTGCGCACCAGCGTGCGCGCGGCGTCGGGCGTCACGCCGCGCCGGCCCGCCTGCTCGAGATAGGTCGCGACATAGTCGCGATAGCGCGGATCGTCCTGCGGATTGACCAGAGCGAAATCGCGCCCCGGCCGGACCGACAGGCCGAATCGTTCGAGACGGGCGCCGATCACTTCGGGGCGCCCGATCAGGATCGGAAGCGCGACTCCTTCCTCGACGATGGTCTGCACGGCGCGCAGCACGCGCTCGTCCTCGCCTTCCGCGTAGATGACGCGCTTCGGATCGGCTTTCGCGGCCTGCATCAGCGGCTTCATGATGAAGCCGGAGCGGAACACAAAGCGCGTCAGCGTCTCCTGATAGGCGACGAAATCGACGATCGGCTTTTTCGCCACACCGGTCGCCATCGCGGCCTTTGCGACGGCCGGCGCGATGCGCAGAATGAGGCGCGGATCGAACGGCGAGGGAATGAGGCTGTCGGCGCCGAAGTGGCGCGTCTTGCCGCCATAGGCGCGCGCGACGACGTCGGAGGGAGGCTCATGCGCCAGCTGCGCGATGGCGCGCACGGCGGCGAGCTTCATCGCCTCGTTGATGGTCGAGGCGGCGACATCGAGCGCGCCGCGGAAGATGTAGGGAAAGCAGAGGACGTTGTTGACCTGATTGGGATAGTCCGAGCGCCCGGTGCAGATCATCGCGTCGGGACGCGCCAGAATGGCGGCCTCGGGCTCGATCTCGGGCGTCGGATTGGCGAGCGCCATGATGAGCGGGCGCGCGCCCATCTTTTTCGCCATCTCGGGGGTCAGCAGGCCGCCGGTCGACAGGCCGAGAAACACATCGGCGCCGCCGATCACATCATCGAGCCGGCGCGCATTGGTGTCGCGTGCGTAAACCGCCATGCGCTCGTTCATCGCGGCGCGGCCCTTGTAGGCGACGCCACCGATATCGGTGACGAATATGTTCTCGCGATCGGCGCCGAGCTCGACGAGAAAATCGAGACAGGCGAGCGCCGCAGCGCCCGCGCCCGAACTCACGATCCGGACGGTTTCGAGGCGCTTGCCGGTCAGCTCCATGGCGTTGAGGACGGCGGCGGCGACGATGATCGCCGTGCCGTGCTGATCGTCGTGGAACACCGGGATCGACATGCGCTCGCGCAGCTTGCGCTCGACCTCGAAACACTGCGGCGCCTTGATGTCTTCGAGATTGATCCCGCCGAAGGTAGGCTCAAGGGAGGCGACGATATCGACCAGCCGGTCGACGTCGTTTTCGGCGATTTCGATGTCGAACACGTCGATGCCGGCGAATTTCTTGAACAGGACCGCCTTGCCCTCCATCACGGGCTTTGCCGCCAGCGGTCCGATGTCGCCAAGGCCCAGCACCGCGGTTCCATTGGTCACGACGGCGACGAGATTTTGCCGGATCGTCAGTTCGGTCGCTTCCGCCGGATCGGCGGCGATCGCAAGACAGGCGGCGGCGACGCCGGGCGAATAGGCGAGCGAGAGGTCATGCTGCGTCCCAAGCGGCTTCGTCGCCTGAATTTCGAGCTTACCCGGCCGGGGCGAGCGATGATATTGCAGCGCGCTCGATGCGAGGTCCGGCGTCACGGGGTTCGCCATGGGGCAACGTCCTCTTCCGATGCGCAAGGCGTGAAGGGGTTTGAGATACGCGGAGCGTCGAGCGAAGTCCAGCCGGGGCGCAGTTCAAACTGGCTGATTTGTTATATCTCGTTATGCGATACCGTTGCAGTTGATCACAATGCGGCGCCCATGCCATTAAACCTCTCCCACAAGGTTTATCGCGATTCCGACGCGCATCTTGGAGGCGCCGATCTTGGCCGATAGCCCGCAAAGGCGCGTTCCCGTTCTGCGCGACCTCGCCGCCTTGCGCGCCACGGTCGCGGGCTGGCGCGCGCGCGGCGAGACGATCGCACTGACGCCCACCATGGGCGCGCTGCACGCCGGCCAT
>DAITNE010000368.1:0-2686 GCA_036834765.1 Methylocella sp. | reverse complement strand
GGTTTGTGACGTTGGCGCGGATCGCGGCGCGCAGGCTGAGGAAAAGCGGCAGCGCGGCGAGGCCCTCAAGCTGCGCCTCAAATGCGTCGCCGGCGGAAAGATAGCGGTTCATCAGGCCGTTGGCTTCGACGCTCAGGCCACGCGTCCAAAGATCCATCAAAAGAAAGGCGAGATCATACAGAATGTCGCAGATCGCGAAGCTTTCATCGAATTCGAGCGCGTCGAACAGCGTCGGGGTCGGCCCGATCATGACGATATTGCGCAGATGAAGGTCGCCATGGCAGCGGCGCGCCCAGCCCCCGGCCTCGCGCCGCAGCAGGAGAGGGCGCGCGGCGTCGAAGGCGCGCAGCATTGCGCTTTTGAGGCTTGCGGCCGCGGCGGCCGGAAAGACGTTTGGCGCGGCCTCTATTGTTGTCATCGTTTCTTTGATCCGCGCCGCAAGCGCAGCCGTGGCGCCTCTGTCGAGCAGGATAGGCGCCTGTCGGTGCGATGCGACGACGACTTCGGCAAGCTTCGCCACAATCCCTGAATCAAGTTCGCCCCGCGCCGCGAGCCGATCCAGGGTGCGCTCTTCGTCAAAGCGGCGCAAATGCACAGCCCATTCGATAATTTCTTCGCCAGCACCGAATATTAGCGCATTGTCTTTACGTGAAATCGGAACCACACCGAGATAGAGGTCCGGCGCATTCGCCCTGTTGACGGCGAGCTCATTCTCGCAAGCGCGACGGCGCTTTTCCAATGTGGAGAAATCCATGAAGGAAAAATGGACGGCCCGCTTGACCTTGTAGACATTGGCGCCGGCGAGGAAGACCGCGGCGCCATGCGTATCAATGCGCGTCACCGGCTCTTTGAGCCGATGCGTCGCCGGGTCGCTCAGGAATGTGAAAACCTCGGACTGGACAGCGGCTTGATCTTGGCCGACGCATTTCATCGCGGGACTACTTTCGTCTGGCTGCAGCCTGAAAGCGGCGCGAGGCCGGTCTCGATCGGCTTGCGGCAGTGCGCCGATGTGGCCCAAAATGTGCGCGCAGTTCCGATCACGCGCTTTCGGCTTGCCGCAAGGAGCCGGGCTTGTTACTCGGAAGGCGAGCTTTGCGCGACTGACGCTATCGGCCCTTCCAAAAACGCGAAAGATTGAAAATCAGCCATGGCTCTCCCGCGCCATTCCGCCGACTCATCGGAAACAAACGTCCATGGCGCCAAGTTTCTCATCGTGGAAGCGCGCTTTTATGACGTCATCGGCGCAATGCTGCTGGAAGGCGCCGCGGCGGCTCTCGCCAATGCCGGCGCGTCTCACCATCTCGTCAGCGTCCCGGGCGCCCTCGAAATCCCGATCGCCATGGAGATCGCGCTCGACCATGCGCAAAAGGCGGGCGAGCCTTATGCCGGCGCCATCGCGCTCGGCTGCGTCATCAGGGGCGAGACCTATCATTTCGAGATTGTATCCGGCGAGAGCGCGCGGGCTTTGATGCAGCTTGGCGTAACCCGCCGTCTCGCCCTGGGCAATGGCGTCCTGACCGTCGAAACGGAAGCACAGGCTTTGGCGCGCGCGGATCGCAACAAGGGCGATAAGGGTGGCGATGCAGCCCGCGCGGCGCTCGCCCTCTATACGCTCAAACAGGATATTGGAGCGCACCGATGATGAAAGCCGAAGGGCGCTCCGCCGCCCGTCTCGCGGCGGTGCAGGCGCTCTACCAGATGGAGGTCTCGGAGAAGGGGCTGAACGAAACTTTCGCGGAGTTCGAATCGTTCTGGATCGGCAATGAAATCGAGGGCGAACGTTACAAATCGGCTGAAATCGCGTTTTTTCGCGATATTCTGACTGGCGTGCTTGCCGACCAGGGTCCGATCGATCGCTCGATTGATCAAACGCTGGTCGAGGGATGGCCCCTTGCACGGGTCGACGCGGTTCTGCGCGCCATCTTGCGGGCCGGGACCTATGAATTGAAGAAGCGCGCCGACATCCCGGCGCGCGTGTCGATCAAGGAATATGTCGACGTCGCGGGCGCATTCTTCGATCGCGAAGAGTCGGGCATGGTCAATGCGGTTCTGGATGGCCTCGCGCGGCGCTATCGCGCCAGCGAGTTCGAGCCGCGCAACTGACGGCGCGCCTTTGGCGCCTGCAGGCTGAACCAGAGTGAAGCACCCGGCGCAGTTCTCCGAAGACGATTTGATCGCAACCTTCTTTGCGCCTCTTGCGGGTGAAGCCGGGCTGCGGCTACGCGACGATGCGGCCCTAATGCAGCCCCCGCCAGGGCGGGAACTCGTTCTCACCAAGGATCTGCTCGTCGCCGGGGTCCATTTTTTCAGCGACGATTCGCCCGCCGCCATCGCCCGTAAGGCATTGCGCGTAAATCTGTCCGATCTCGCCGCCAAAGCCGCAGAGCCCCTGGGATTTCTCCTTGGCCTCGCGCTGCCGGCGGACTGGACGGCGGAATGGCTCGCAGCTTTCGCCGCCGGTCTTGGCCAAGATGCGGCGAATTACCGCTGTCCGCTGCTTGGCGGCGACACGGTGAGAACCCCGGGGCCGTTGACGATTTCGGTGACGGCGGTCGGCGCCGTAGAAGCGCATAAAATGGTCCCCCGCGACGGCATCAAGGCAGGCGATCGGATCTATGTCACAGGGACCATCGGCGACGGCGCGCTTGGATTGAAGCTGCGCCGGGGCGCGACCGCCGATCAGGAC
>DAITNE010000367.1:0-2688 GCA_036834765.1 Methylocella sp. | reverse complement strand
CGCCGAGGTTATGCGTCTGTCGCCGCCGCTCGAAATCGGCGTGCTGCGCTCTGCCGCGGCGGGTGCCGGGGCCGCGCATATTCTGGCCGATCCCGCCCGCGCCATCGTGCTCGCCAAAGCTGAGGCGGGCGACCGATTCGCGCATCCGGCCAAGCAGCGCATTTCGGAAAGCGATTGGCGGCGCATCGGGGATCTTCTGCGCCGCCTCGGCGACGGGTTGAGGCCGCTGCTCGATCTTAAAGCAGAGCATGATCTCAAGAGCTGGATCAGTGCGCATCGAGCAGCGCTTGCTTTGCTCGTCGGGGGGGACGACGAAGCGGCGCCGGGCGAGGACAGCGAGACGCTGGAGGCGCTGTTCGACGAACTCGCGGCGGCGGCCGCGGAGGGCATGCGGTTCGACGCGCAATCCTATGCTTTCTTCTTCGCCGCCATCGCGCGCGAGGCCAAGCTGCGCGGGCCGAAAAACGCGCACCCGCGCTTAAAAATTCTGGGCCTGCTCGAAGCGCGTCTCATGGATGCCGATCTGATGCTGCTCGGCGGCCTCGACGAGACGGTCTGGCCGCCGCAGGCGGGCGCCGACGCCTTTCTCAATCGCCCGATGCGGGCGGCGCTCGGCCTCACCCCGCCGGAGCGCAAGCTGGGTCAAACCGCGCATGATTTCACGCAGGCGATGGGGCGCGGCAAGGTGATCCTGAGCCGCGCACAAAAGCGCGGCGGCGCGCCAACGGTCGCCTCGCGCTTCCTGCAGCGGCTCGCCGCTCTCGGCGACGAGACGTTTGCCTCTTGCGCTCTGCGCGGAAAAAAATATCTCGAGCTGGCGCGCCTCATCGACCGGCCGGCCGTATCCGCACGCGAAATCAGGCGGCCGCTGCCAAAACCGCCGCTCGATTTGCGCCCTGCGAACCTCAGCGTCACCAAAATCGAGACGTTGAGGCGCGATCCTTACGCGCTTTACGCCGAAACGATCCTTCGCCTCATCCCGCTCGACGCGATCGCGCAGGCGCCGGGCCCGGCTGAGGCCGGCAGCGCGATCCATGCCGCGCTCGACGCTTTCGTCAAGGCGCATCCGCGCGGCGCCTTGCCCGCGGCCGCGCGGGACGAGCTTTCGCTATTGCTGCGCGAGGCGCTGAAAGCCAGTCTCGACGATCCCGATTTTTGCGCCTTCGCCTGGCCTCGTCTTGAAAAGACCATCGACTTTTATCTGCGCTTCGAGGCGGAGCGGCGTGAGGCTCTGGCGGAGATCAAAACAGAGATCGCCGGCAAGCACGAGTTCGCGCTTGCCGATGGTTCGCTGTTTGCGCTGACCGCGCGCGCCGATCGCCTGGAGATCGGGCGTGACGGGGCCGTCATGCTAGTCGACTACAAGACCGGGCAGCCGCCGGGCGTAAAGGAGATCCGCGTTGGATTTTCGCCGCAACTCACCCTTGAGGCGGCGATGGCGCGGCGCGGCGCCTTCGGCCTTGCACCCGGCCCCGCGGAGATCGGCGCGTTCTACCTCAAACACGGCGGCGCGGATGGGGGAAAAGAAAAGCCGGTGGCTTTCAAGGATGAAGCCTTCATGGACGTGGCCGAAGAGCATTTTGACGGCCTGATCAAATTGCTGAACCAGTTTCGCGATCCTGAAACGCCTTATCCCCCGCGCCCCTTTCCCAAATTCGCGAAGAGCTACAACGCCTATGATCACCTGGCGCGCGTCAAGGAATGGTCGATCGGCGGCGAAGGCGAGGAGGGCGCTTGATGGTACTCTCCAACATCCCCTCGCAAACGCTGGAAAAGCAGCGCCAGGCCTCCGACCCCAACGCCTCGGTCTGGGTCTCCGCCAATGCGGGATCGGGCAAGACGCATGTGCTTGCGCAGCGCGTCGTGCGCCTGCTGCTGCAGGGCGCGCCGCCTTCGAAAATTCTCTGCCTCACCTTCACCAAGGCCGCGGCCGCGAATATGGCGATGCGCGTGTTCGATACGCTGGCGTTGTGGACGCGGCTCGACGACGCGGCGCTACGCAACGCCATCGTGGCGACCGGCGCGAAGGAGCCGAGTGCGCGTGACAGGATCGAGGCGAGAAAACTCTTCGCGCGCACCGTCGAGACGCCGGGCGGCCTCAAGATCCAGACCATCCATGCCTTTTGCGAAAGGCTGCTGCATCTCTTTCCCTTCGAGGCGAATGCGCCGGCGCGTTTCGAGGTCGCCGATGAGACGGCGCAGGCGGAACTCCTGCAGCGCGCGCGCCGCGACGTTCTGAATGATGCGCGCACGGATTCGCGCCTCGCCGACATGCTTGATCGCGTGACGCAGGATTGTTCGGCGCAAGGGTTCGAAAGCCTCATCAAGGAGGCGATGAGCCAGCGCGCCCGCGCGCGCCTGCGCTGGCCGCAAGACCATGTGGCCAGCCTTGGCAAGGCTCTGGGGCTTGGTTCCGGCCGCGATGTTGCAGCCATTCGCGACGAAATGATCGAACAAGGAATTGCGCCGGCGCGCTGGAGCGAGATCGCGGCGTTTCTTCAGACAGGCGGCGAGAGGGACCGGACCAGGGCTCGCGCGTTCCGGCAAGCGGCTTCCCATCGCGCGAATGGTGATCTTGAGTCCTGCCTTGGAACTTATCTGTCGATTTTTTTCAATCAGTCTGACGATGAGAAAACGAAGAGCCTGCTCGCCAAAGCGCTCGCAAAGCAGCGCCCCGATATCGAGGCC
>DAITNE010000366.1:0-2710 GCA_036834765.1 Methylocella sp. | reverse complement strand
CCGATCGATCCCGCGGCGGCGCGCATCCGGTCCGCCCCGTCGAGGCGCCGGCCGTCCCTGCGCAAGGCGAGGCGGCGTTGATGGAGCAGTCCGAATCGCGGCTCGTAGCCATTGTGCTCGATGACGAGGCTCGCCCCCGACGCTCCTTCGTCGCGCTCGACATCGACGCGATCTGGCCCCGAGATGATCTCGTCGTCGAGCCAATTGCGCAGGCGCCCGTGGAAGGCGAAGCGGCATGAGGATCTGTCGTCGACGACCAGCGTCGAATGAGCAGCGGTCATGCGCGCGGCCTCTTGCTGCGCCGCCGCGCGGTTCGCGTCCGGTGCGCCGCAATTCACGACGAAGCGCTGGGTGCCCGCCGAAAACTCGAACGACGCGCAGCCTGCATGGGCGCGCGTCGAAAACAGCGGCGGCGGCGGCCGGCCGGCGTCCGCGATGACGATCGCATCCTGCATTTCGAGGCGCTGATAGCCGGAGTGCGGCGCATTGGTCAGCGCGCGGGCGCGGGTGTCATCATAGGCGAGCACGGTCGCGAGCTGCTCAGGCGCCGTCACGCCCATGCCGTTGAACAGGGCCAGCGCCCCGTCGCCATGGCGGAACAGGCGCAGCATGGGCATCATGCGATCGATCGCGTTGAGCAGTTGCGGCGGCGGCTGCACGCCGCGCGCGGCATAGGCCTGGCGCAGCGGCAAAAGGTCGAGCAGAAGGTCGATCAAGAGCTGCGGATTGCGGCTGATATGTCCGCCGTCGGGCAGAATCTGACGCTGCAGCTCGTCGGCCAGCAGCTTGCGGCTTCGCTGCAGCAGCTTGCCGGCGCCTTCCGCGCAAAGGCCGAGTTCGACCAGCGCGATCGCGACGATGAGCCGGTCCTCGCCGGCGACCCCCTCGGCGAGTTTGCGCTCCAGAAACTGCTCCGTGCGCCCGATGCCTTTCATGAAGCGGCGATAGAAGACGCGATCGGCGCCGTATAGAATGATCGGCGATTGCGATAGCCAGGCGAGCAGCCGGCGCGCCGCGACGCGCGTCTCCCAGGCCGGGCTCTGGCTCGGCTTGCCGGAGGCGGCGAGAAAATCCTCGACGAGCGCCCGCGCATTGGCCTTGGCGATCGCCGTATCGGCGGCGCGCAAATGGCGTAGCCAGCTAAAGCTCGACAGGGCGCGCGCCCAGGCCTCTGTGCGCGGCTCCAGCTCGAAGGGCGAGCGCCCATGCGCATTGACGATCTTGCCGCCGAAAGCGAAATAGCCGGCGTAAATATCCGCCGCAAGGGTTGGATCGCTGGTCCTGATGTCCTGCGGCGCGATCAGCAGCCGTTCGGGCGGGCGCCGCCGCAGTCCCTTGAGGACGCGCCAGGGCGTCGCCAGGAAGCGCCCGAAGCCGGCGGCGCTGCGCATGGCGATGAGGCCTGCGACGCGCAGCCGGTCCCTGAAAATCGCGCCGGCCACAGGTTTCGACTCCTCGAATTCGTGGAATACGCGGCCGCGCCTCGGCCGCGCCGCGGCGATCTCGCGGGCGAATCGGCGCGCGCGCCCGCGCTTGACGCCCACAAGGTTAAATTATCCGTGAGAAACCTCTCGGCTTTGTTAACCACGCCGACTCAACCGGGCCGCGAAAAATCCGTCAAGGCCCGAGAGACGCGGATCCGGTGCCGGCAGATGGCAAGGCAGCGTCCGCAGTTCGCCATTCTCATTGATGACGCCGGCCACGTCGCCGACCTCGGCCGGCGCGATCGGCCACCGAACTACATCGGGATTGCGCCGAAGCAAGGCCGCCACCTGCATTTCGCCTTCCTCCGGCTCGAGCGAGCAGGTGCAATAGACGATCGCACCGCCGGGGTTTACCAGCTCCACCGCCTTGTCGAGCATCCGCGCCTGGACGGCGACGAGAGCCGCAATGTCGGTCGGCTTCTTGGTCCAGGCGATATCCGGATGACGCCGAATGGTGCCCGTTGAAAGACATGGCGCGTCGATGAGGATGGCGTCGAAGGGCTGGGCCTTGAGGCCGACGATGTCGGCGACGATGACGTCGGCATGAAGCTTGAGCCGCTGGAAATTGGCGGCGAGCCGCTTCAATCGCTCCGCCGACCGGTCGATCGCCGTAACATCGGCGCCCAATTCCGCGAGCTGCGCCGCCTTGCCGCCGGGAGCGGCGCAAAAATCCGCCGCGCTGACCCCGGGTCCAACCCCGAGAAGCCGCGCGGGCAGCGCCGCCGCGGCGTCCTGCACCCACCATTCGCCATCCGCGTAGCCGCCAAGCTCGGCGATCGGCGTATGCGTGATGAGCCGGACGGAGCCGGTCGGCAAAACGATTCCGCCAAGCCGCTGCGCCCACAGCGCGGCATCGGATTTGACGGTCAGGTCGAGCGTCGGCTCGTCGCGATTGGCGGCCGCGATGGCGCGCGCCAGCTCGTCGCCATAAGTCTTGCGCCAGCGCGCCGCGAGCCAGGCGGGCGTGTCGAGATCGAGCGGATCGCTCTCGGCCAATATCTTCTCGCGCCCCCGCGCTAGATTGCGCAGGACGCCATTGATCAGCCCGGCGAAGGGCGCGGTCTTCGATTCGAGCCGGGTCGCGCGCACCGCCAGATCGACAGCCGCGTGATCCGGCACGTCGAGAAACAGCACTTGCGCCGCCGCGGCGATCAACGTCCATTCGAGATGAGCGACCTGGCGCGGCAGGCCCTTCTCGAGCAGCTCGCCCAGCGCCGCGCGGATGG
>DAITNE010000365.1:0-2721 GCA_036834765.1 Methylocella sp. | reverse complement strand
GCGGGGAAGCCAGCCCGAAACGCGGCCATGAAAGCGACGAAGCCCGATACACCGAGTTACGCCTGCGGGGCAAAAACGCCGCCCCATCAACCATCCTCCTGATTCAGCAACGCGAGCGCGCCGAGCATGCTGGCGACGACTGCTGGCGACCATGCGGCCACGGCAGCGCTGAGCAGGCCTGCCTGGCCAAGGTCGCCGACGAGTATCGTCGCCACATAAAGCACGAACCCCGCCGCCACGCCACCGCCAACCATTTTGGCGATTCCACCAAATCGGAAAAATCTTAAGGAAAAGGCCGCGGCGATCAGAACCATCGCCAGAAAAAGCAGAGGCCGCGCCAGAAGCGACTGAAACTGCAGCCGGAACCCTATCGGATCGAGGCCGGCGCTCTCGGTCTGGCCGCGCACGGCCTCGAGGTCCCAGAATGGCACCGACCCGGGTGACACACCCCCCTTCGCCACCTGCTGCGGCGTCAGATTCGTCGCGAGGAGGTAGTGCTGGACCTCCAGCGGCTCCTCCCCCGGCATCAGAATGCGGGCGTTATCGAAGCGCCAGACCCCTTCGAGAAGCTGCGCGCCGTCGGCTTCGATCTCGGCTTCGAACCGGCCATCCCAACCGTAGACATAGGCGGTCGGCGCTGTGAGGCGGGCCCCGTCCCTTGCGGCCGCCCGCGCCTTGATGATGGCCTCTCCGTCGACGCTTCTTTGCCTGAGCCAGAAACGCGCATCCGGGTCCTTGCTGGAGATGTCGCCGAAGATTTGCGCTTCAAGGACCTCGGCGCGCTGCTTCATCAGGGCCGAGACCGGGTTGAACAGCGTGACCGAAGCGATGCCGATCAGAATCGCGATTGCGACGGGAGGGACGAGAAACCCCCAGACCGAGACGCCGACGGCGCGCGCCACCAGAAGCTCCAGTTTCCGCGTCAGGTCGAGGAATGCCGCCATGGCGCCGCAAAGAACGCAGAACGGCATTAGCTGTTCCGAAGCAGAAGGCGTGCGCAAGGCTGAGAGAAAGGCGATCGAGCGCGCCGATACCCCGCCGATGTCGCTGGTCCGGCGCAGCAACTCGACGAAATCGACGACGAAGACCATGCCGCAAATGGTCAGAAACACCGCCAGGATCAGGGTTAGGAAGCGCGCGGCGAAATAGCGGCCGAGGGTCCAGCCGATCATCGCGGATCTGGCCCGGCGGCGCGGGCCGCGCTCCAGAGCCGCCGGAAGCCGCGGCGGGCGCCGGCCGGGGCGCGCATCCTTCTCGACGGTTTCATGCCCGACATTTCGAAACTCAAGCCCCGCACGCCCCGCGGTCCATCTGGTACAACGAGACCGCCGTCGCCGCCACAAATACGCGCCGCGCCTTGATGGTTGCGCTGCGAAATAGGCGTCGGCGTGGCCTTCCGATCACAGAAGGGACGTCGCCGCCCACGGCAAAGCGGGCTTTTGTCCTTTTGCTTTGGCGGCGCGATGACTAAACTCTTTCCTCGCGGCAAATTTTCGGCGCGGCGGCAGGGTCGCTGCTGGCGTTGGCATCTTCATAACGACGTGCAAATGCGCAGGAGAAAGCGTTTCCGATGTGGACTCGAGGTATGGACTGACTGAATTATACCGTTTTTGTGGGTTTATGCGGGCCCGGCGCGCGCGCCGGGGCGGCCTCCAGCCAGCACTCAGCCAACAACCGATCGCCGGGGTCTCCGGTTCACGACATCGTGAGCCCGCTGCGGTCACGCTTTTTTGAGGGTCATATGTCGCAATCCGTGAAAATCGAATTCGCTACGCTCGGGTCGCTGCGCGCCGAGGCGAAGAAAGCGGCGGGAAAGACCAAGGGGCCGCGGGCGCTGGTGATTTTCACTAACGCTGATTTCGAGTTCGGCGCCGCGACCCGGGATCTGATCGGCGATGGCGGCGAGGCCCTGATTCGAAAGGCCGCGACGGCCGCGAAATTTAAGGGTAAGCCCTCGACGGCGCTCGACGTTCTCGCGCCCGGGGGCTTTAGCGCCGACCGGCTGCTCGTCGTCGGCGTCGGACCGCAGCGCGAGGCGGCCAAGCCGGAGCCGCAAAATGGCGCCGCGCCGGCCGCGATCAAGCCGGTCGCCCCCTTGACCCCCGCCGACTACGCCACTCTCGGCGGCTTCGTCATCGGCAAGCTCGGACGCGGATCAACGGCCACGGTCGTCTTCGATCCGCCGCGCGCGCCGGACGACGGGGCCGCCGCGGCGGCGGAGTTCGCGCTCGGCGTACACCTCCGCGATTATCGCTTCGACCTCTACAAGACCAAAAAGAAGGATGAGCCAGACGAGAACGGGCAGAGCGAAATCACGCTCGCCGTGGCCGATCCCGCCGCTGCGCGCATCGAGGCGAAGCGGCGCGAGGCCGTCGCCGCGGGCGTCCTGACCGCGCGCTCGCTC
Organism: Methylocella sp.; assembly: GCA_036834765.1. Lineage (GTDB taxonomy): Bacteria > Pseudomonadota > Alphaproteobacteria > Rhizobiales > Beijerinckiaceae > Methylocapsa. Next base: position 317 of record DAITNE010000365.1, on the reverse strand, counting down.
GTCAACGAACCCGCCAATGTCCTCTACCCGGACGAATTCGCCAATCGGGTCAAGGAACTGGAGAAGGTTGGCGTCGAGGTCGAAGTTCTCGACGAACCCGCCCTGAAGGCGCTCGGCATGTGGGCGCTGCTTGGCGTAGGGCAGGGCTCCGCGCGCCAAAGCCGCGTCGTGGTCATGCGCTGGCGCGGGGGCAAGGGCTCCTACAAAGGCAAGACCCAGCCGGTCGCCTTCGTCGGCAAGGGCGTCACGTTCGATACCGGCGGAATCTCGATCAAGCCCGCCGCCGGCATGGAGGACATGAAGGGCGATATGGCGGG
>DAITNE010000364.1:0-2728 GCA_036834765.1 Methylocella sp. | reverse complement strand
GCGTGGCGCATGCGGTCGATCTGCTCGTTGATCGAGCTTTCCTTCTCGATATAGGTGTCGGAGCGCGGCACATAGGCTTCGGGCTGGTAGTAATCGTAATAGGAGACGAAATACTCGACCGCATTATCGGGAAAGAAGCTCTTGAACTCGCCGTAGAGTTGCGCCGCGAGGGTCTTGTTGGGCGCAAGGACAAGGGCCGGACGATTGGTCCGCTCGATCACCTTCGCCATGGTGAATGTCTTGCCCGAGCCGGTGACGCCGAGCAGGACCTGATCGCGCTCATGCGCCGTGAGGCCCTTGACGAGTTCTTCGATCGCGGCCGGCTGGTCGCCCTTCGGCTCGAACTCGGATGTGATCTTGAAGGGAACGCCACCTTCGCTCTTGTCCGGGCGCATCGGGCGGTGCGGCGTCCAGGGCTTCTTCGCCCGCAGGTTGGGGTCGCCACGCTCGAGCAGATCCTTCAGCGAATCGACCGTCGCCTGGACGCCGATGACGCCCGGCGGCTGGTACAATGGAGCGGAGGGCGCTCGCGCGGCGACGTCGTCAAGGCCCAGCGCATCGGCGAGCTTCGCGTCGATGCGCGAGGCGGGGCCAGCCTCATAGGCGGCGCCCGGCGCCTCGGCAAAGCCGGCGGCCCGCTGGTTCAGCGCCGGATTGAGCAGGGCGGCGAGATGCTCGCCGAGCGGATGCACGTCAGGTCGCGACGCTTTCGAGCGCGGCGTTTTGGGCTTTTTCGCTGCGGCGGGGGGAGTACGGGGAGGTTTCGGCATGCCGCCAATATGGGGCGAATCCGGCCGCGATGAAAGGGCGGCGCCGCGGGCGGCCAGCCCGGCGCAAGCGTTTCTAGAGCCCGTCCACGACGACGCCAAGAAAGAGGACCACATAGGCCGCGGCCAGCACCCAAAAGCGGTGCGTCGCGACGTAATGGCCGACGACCGGAACCTGCGTATAGAGCGTCGCTATCGCGGACCCCGCAAGGATCAAGGAGATGAGGAAGGCGGGAAGGCCCGGCGGCGACAGTCTGAAACGCATGGCTTTGGTCCCGAATCGCTAAATGAGCTGAAGCTTACCTTCTGGAGAGCGATTCTGGCGAATTGCGGGTTTCGCGAACGATTGACGCTGGCCATGACGTCGAGGACATGAGCGGCTATCGTCAGGCGTCGATCACCCGGACGGTTCGGGGCGGCGGCGCTATCTCGTCGTCGAGGACAATGGGGCGTGCGGCGGCGCGAACGTCAGCTTTGCCGGCATTTACATTCGGAATTAGCGGGCGACGACGTCTTGCCTTGTGATGCGTCGATCAGTCGGCGTGCTCACGCCAGCACATGGCTCATGAAGCGCGAGAAAAGTTGTTGCTGGCTGGCGATGCCAAGTTTCGCGTAGATGCTCTTGCGGTGGTTGCGCACCGTCCCTTCCGCGATGCCAAGATTAGCCGAAATCGAGCAGGTCGAATGGCCGCGCAGGATCATCTGGGCGACGAGTTGCTCGCGGCGCGAGAGCGCGCCGGAGCCGAAGCGTTCGAATGCGATCTCCATCATCTCGCCGAGCGCGCCGACGCCGCGACCGGCGTTCGGCCTGGCGACCTTGCTCCAATGGCGTCTGATGACCTCGCTGACGACGGGCTCGACATATTCGAGCAACTCGAATTCGCTGGCGCTGAAAGGCGGACTGCCATTGGCGCGCATCAATGAGAATACGGCTCTGGTTTCATCCGACAGTTCGACCATACAGCCGATCTCTTCCGACAGCGAGCCGCACTCCATTGAGATGCAGGGATGCACCTGCCACGAATTGACGTATTCGCCCTCAAAGAAGCCATCCGGCGCGAATTCGCGCATGCGATGCAGGCCTTGCGGCGTGCGGATGGCGCGGACCGTATAGAACGGATCGAGCAGATAGGCGCCGTCGAGATAGTTCTGCAAAGCCTGCCCCGGCGCCCGTCCGCGCAGCCCGTTGTGCAGGAAGATGGGGCGCGATTCGCTCGGATAGGCGAAGCAGACGGTCAGATCGACATCGATGAGGCGGCGCAGGGCGTCGTCGAGCGCCTGCGGCAGCTCCGGGGTTCCGACCCGCGCCATGAGGTCGGCGGCGTCGCGATACCAGTAGGTCGCGCGCCTCAACAGGTCCGGCTCGGCCGCCAGCGGTTCAGGCGCCATAGTCGATCTCCGCAGGTGCGATGCAACTAAAGCATATTTCGTGCCAGGATGGCGGCGCCCTGCCCGGCCGCGGTAGCCCCTTTAGGATATTGGCCCCGGCGGCGGGGACCCGCACCATCGATCCGAACGCTACGATTCCGACGCCCCGCGCCGCCATCGATCGACGCGCGAGAAGGCGAAAAGAGACCAATCCAGAGAGGGGAACAGATGGCGCAGGATCCGCAAAGTTCATCGGCCCAGTCCTATTCGGATGTCGAGAAACACAACGACATCAAAGTCCTCCACGGCATGGGCTATGCGCAGGAGCTGGAGAGGCGGATGAGCCGCTTCTCCAATTTCGCCATCAGTTTTTCGATTATCTGCATTTTGTCGGGCGGCATCAACTCGCTGGCGCAGGGAATCAGCGGCGTCGGCGGCGCCTCGATCGGGATCGGCTGGCCGCTCGGATGCTTCGTCTCTGGCGTCTTCGCCGTCGCCATGGCGCAGATCGCCTCGGCCTATCCCACCGCCGGGGGGCTCTATCACTGGGGCTCGATCCTCGGCAACAAGGGCTTCGGCTGGCTCACCGCCTG
>DAITNE010000363.1:0-2734 GCA_036834765.1 Methylocella sp. | reverse complement strand
CGCGATCTGGGCCAATCAATTCGACAACGTCGCCAACCGCCAGGGGCATATCGAGACAACGGGCCCCGAAATCTGGGCGCAGACGGAAGGGCGCGTCGACGGCTTCGTCAGCGCGGTCGGCACCGGAGGCACGCTGGCCGGCGTCGGCATCGCGCTGAAGGCCGAGAACCCGCAAGTCCAGATCGCCATCGCCGATCCTCTCGGCGCCGCGCTCTATTCCTACTATACGACCGGCGAACTGAAATCATCCGGCTCCTCGATCACCGAAGGCATCGGGCAAGGCCGCATTACCGCCAATCTCGAAGACGCGCCGATCGATTTCGCGTATCAGATCACTGACGAGGAGGCGTTGCCTGTCGTCTACGATCTCGCCGAGCATGAGGGCCTGTTGCTCGGCGGATCGTCCGGCATCAACGTCGCCGGCGCGATACGTCTCGCGAAACAGATGGGTCCCGGCCATACGATCGTGACGATCCTTGCCGATTCCGGCGCACGCTACCAGTCCAAGCTGTTCAATCCGGCGTTTCTCCGCTCGAAAAACCTGCCGGTTCCCGGCTGGGTCGAACGCAAGCCGACGATCAAGCCGGATTTCATCTGAACAGGACGAATCGCTTCAGGCGCACTCGGTTTCGTCGTCCGCGACCGGCGCGGCCTCATCGACATAAGAATCCGGTTCACCTTCCAGAGGGTCTTCGTCGGCGCTAAGGGCTTCCGCATCGGACGGCTGCGGGATCGAAAAACCGGATGGAACGGCGCCCTCGAACAGGCCGGCCCCCTTCAGTTCTTCGAGGCCCGGGAGATCGGTAATCGCATCCAGTCCGAAGTGGATCAGGAAATTCTGCGTCGTTCCATAGGTGATCGGTCGTCCCGGCGTGCGCCGGCGTCCACGGAGACGCACCCAGCCCGTCTCCAGCAGGACGTCAAGCGTGCCCTTGGAGATCGCGACGCCGCGAATATCCTCGATCTCGGCGCGCGTCACCGGCTGGTGATAGGCGACGATCGCCAGCGTCTCGAGCGCCGCCCGCGACAGCCGCTTCTGCTCGCCCTCGCCGCCGGCGAGGAGCCAGGCGAGATCCGTCGCGGTTCGAAACATCCATCGGCCGCCAACCCGCACGAGATTCACCCCGCGCGAGGCGTAATCCGCCCTGAGACGGTCGAGAACGGACGCAACCGCGACCCCGCGCGGCAGGCGCTTCTCGATTTCCTGTTCGACGAGAGGCTCCGGCGCCGCGAAAATCAGCGCTTCCGCGATCCGCACCGCCTCGGCGAGGGCGGGATCGGCGTCAACCGGAGCAGATTCGGACTGACCGGCCCCGAAAGGGAAAAGTCTGGCGATTTCTCCCAAGGCGAATTCTCCTTCCGGTCTCATTGGACGATCCGCGGACCCTGATCCGCGGACGATCCCTGACATTTGATCCAAAGCGGCGCGAAGGGCGCATCCTGGCGGATCTGGATGGCGCCTTCGCGGGCCATCTCAAGGGTGGCGGACAGCGTCGACGCCCTGATCGTGCGGCGCATCTCCGGCGTCGTGCAGAATGCGGCGAGGAATGGGTCGAGCGCGGTCCAGTCGAGCGCGCAGCCGGCGAGCCTTTCGATTTCGACGCGCGCCTGCGCCAGCGACCAGACAAAACGTTGCTTAAGCGTGACGCGCGTCAACGCGTGTTTCTGACGCCGTTGCGCATAAGCTGACAGAAGATCGTAAAGACCGGCTTGCCATTGCGGCGCTCCATGGGGATCCGTCCCCTCGGGCTGGCCCCGCGAAAATATGTCGCGTCCAAGGCGCGGACGAGCGACCAGGGCCTCGGCTGCGGCGCGGATCGCCTCGAGTCGGCGAAGGCGGAATTGCAGCGCCCCGGCCAGTTCCTCGGCGGCCGGCTCTTCGCCCTTCTCCGCCCGCGGCAGCAAGAGCCGCGACTTCAGATAGGCGAGCCAGGCGGCCATCACGAGATAATCCGCCGCAAGCTCAAGACGCAGGCTGCGCGCGGCTTCGACGAATTCGAGATATTGTTCGGCGAGCGCCAGCACGGAAATTTTCTGCAGGTCGACCTTTTGCCGCCGGGCGAGATCGAGAAGGAGATCAAGCGGCCCCTCGAACCCGTCGACATCGACAACGAAGGGGCCGCCGCCCCCATCTTCGTCAGCCTTTAGCTCAAAATCCAATTCCAAAAAGGCTGCTCCCGTGGATTGATTCGATCAAGCGACCAAGTTTGACCCGATCCGACAGGCTCCGCAATACGCCGATCAAACACAGACGATTTATCCAAAGCCGCCGCCAACGCCTTGCGCCGGCCGCCTCGACGCCCGCGTTCGACGCCTCAGTTTTTGGCGACGAAGCACTTGCCGCCGCTGGTCAGCACCTTTTGGCACAGCGCGGTGGCGTCTTCCTTGGAAAGGCCGACGGTGCGCACCCGATAGACGGTCTTGTCACCACTGACAGCCTTTCGGATCGACGGATGGAAGCCCGGAATGTCGGCGCCATATTTCTTGATCAGACGCAGCTGAATGTCGCGCGCCTCCTGTTCGGACGACGGCGCGGCGAGTTGCACGGCGAAGGCGCCGCCGTTCGCAACGCCCTCGGACGCAGACGCCGAGCCGGCTTGGGCGTCGGCGACCTCGACTGCCTTCGGACTATTCGGATTGGCGGCCCGCGCGACGTCGGTCGCCCCGGCGGCGGCGACCGGCTTCGGCGTGGTCGCAACCCTTGCGGTGGATTTTGGCGTCGCGGCCTTGGCGG
>DAITNE010000362.1:0-2734 GCA_036834765.1 Methylocella sp. | reverse complement strand
AGAGCGCCCGCGAACGCGGCTTCGAGGGGCGCGCCACGCTGGCACATGACGCGAGGATCCTCGCGCGGGTCGTCGTGAAGATGCTCGACGAAGCCGCTCCGGCGCGCCTCGTCTATCTCGCCGGACGCTATCGCAAACCGGACCTCGAGACGGAGCTGAGCGAGGCGGACCATATCGTCGAGGCGATCGAGGTCTATGCGGCGGAACCGGCGGAGGCGCTGGATCCGGAAGCCGCCGCCCTGATCGAGTCGGGCGAGATCGGCGCCGCGCTGCATTTTTCGCGGCGCAGCGCGCGCGTCTTTGTGGAGCTATCGCGCGAGGCGGGCCTCGATATCGGAGGCTTCGCGCATGTCGCGATTTCCGCGGACGCGGCGGAGCCGCTGACCGAGGCGGGGGTCAAGTCGGTGCGCGTCGCGGCCGAGCCCAATGAGCAAGCCATGCTCGCGCTCCTTACAGCGGACCCTCACGTCTTTGTTGATCCGGGACAGGGCGCCCGGCCTTGATTGCGACCTCCCAGCGGACCATCATAGCAGCATGATTTTCAGGCACTTCATCCGCGCGGGCTTGCTCGCCCTGGCCTTCGCGGGAGGCCAGGCGTTCGCCGTCCAGGCTGCGCCCGCCGCCAATCCGCCGATCGACGTCAAGGTCGGCTTCATCCGGCAGCAGCATTCGCGCGATACGGTCTCGATCCTCGACATTCCAGCTGCGGACGACGGCCTCGCCGGCGCGAAACTGGCGGCCGAGGACAATAATACGACGGGCAAGTTTCTCGGCCAGACCTTCGAGATCGAGGATGCGCTATTGAAGGAGGGCGACGATCCTTTGAAAGCTCTCGACGGGCTCGTCGCGAACGGCGTCGGCCTCATCCTCGTCGATCTCCCGGCACCCGAGCTTCTGAAAGTCGCCGACGCTGCGAAGGACAAGAACATCTTGATCTTCAACACCAGCGCGCCAGAGGACTCGCTGCGCGAGGAAGACTGCCGCGCGGATGTCATCCATGTCGCGCCGACCTATTCGATGCTGGCCGATGGCCTCGCGCAATATCTCGTCTGGAAGCGATGGCCGCGCTGGTTCATGATCAAGGGCTCGCATCCGCAGGACGAGCTCTTCGCCGAGGCGATCCGGCATTCGGCGAAGAAATTTGGCGCGAAGATCGTCGAGGAGCGCACCTATGTCGATACCGGCGGCGGACGGCGCTCGGATTCCGGCAGCGTGCAGACGCAAAGGCTGGTGCCCGCCGTGACGCAGGGGGCGCCAGCCTCCGACGTTCTCGTCGCCGCCGACGAATCGGACGTCTTCGCCAATTATCTGCCCTATCGCACCTTTGATCCTCGGCTCGTCGTCGGATCCGCCGGCCTCAAGCCGACGAGCTGGGACGACACCCATGAGCAATGGGGCGCCTACCAGCTGCAGAACCGCTTTTTCAAGCTCGCCTCGCGGCGCATGAACGCGCGCGACAATCAGGCCTGGGTCGCGATGCGGATCGTTGGCGAGGCGGCGAACCGCACAAACTCCAACGACCCGAAGGTTCTGCGCGCCTATATCGTCGGCCCCGATTTCTCGATCGCCGCCTTCAAGGGCGAGAGGCAGACCCTGCGGCCGTGGAACCAGCAGCTTCGCCAGCCGATCCTGCTCGGCGACGGCCGCATGATCGTCTCGGTCTCGCCGCAGGAGGGCTTCCTGCACCAGACCTCGGACCTCGACACCCTCGGCTACGATCAACCCGAAACGAAATGCAAACTGCAATGAATTCTCAAGCGATGAATTTTCAGCAAAGAAATTTTCAGGATCTTCGCCGGAGCGCGGCGGCGGCGTGCCTCATCTGGACGCTCGCCGCGCTTTGCCCGGCGCAGGCGGCGACCGCCTATGTCTCCAACGAGAAGGGCAATTCGATCTCGATCGTCGATACCGACAAGCTCGCGGTGGTCAACACGGTGAAGGTCGGCCGCCGCCCGCGCGGCATCGTTCTCAGCAAGGATTACAGTCAGCTGTTCATCTGCGCCGGCGACGACGATACGATCCAGATCCTCGACACCAAGACCTTACAAATCGTCGGCGATTTTCAGTCGGGCGCGGATCCCGAACTGCTCATTCTCAGTCCCGACGGCAAGCTGCTCTACACATCGAACGAGAACGACAACCTCGTCACCGTGATGGACGTCGCCACCCGCAAGACTATCGCGGAGATTCCGGTCGGCGTCGAGCCGGAGGGAATGGCGCTGAGCCCCGACGGAAAGGTGCTGGTCAACACCTCCGAGACGACGAACATGGCCCATCTGATCGACACAGGCACGCGGAAGATCTTCGCCAATGTGCTGGTCGACGCGCGGCCGCGCTCGGCGCAATTCACGCCGAACGGCAAGGAGCTCTGGGTCTCCTCCGAAGTCGGCGGCACAGTCAGCGTCATCGACGCCGCCGACCCGAAAGTGCTGCAGAAGATTTCGTTCGACATTCCGGGCCTCGCCAAGGAGGCGGTGCAGCCCGTCGGCATCAAATTCTCGTCGGACGGCGCCAAGGCTTTCGTCGCGCTCGGCCCCGCCAACCGCGTCGCCGTAATCGACGTCGCCTCGCGAAAGATCGACAAATATCTGCTCGTCGGCCAGCGCGTCTGGCAGCTCGCCTTCACGCCCGACTTCAAATATCTCTACACCACAAACGGCGTCTCGAATGATGTCTCGGTCATCGACGTCGCCAGCCTCAAGGTGGTGAAGTCGATCCCCGTCGGGTCGTTCCC
>DAITNE010000361.1:0-2739 GCA_036834765.1 Methylocella sp. | reverse complement strand
CTAGGTTGATCTATGCGCGCGCGCTCGGATATGACAGCTGACGCGCCATCAAGGCGAACCCCGACGCTCCTCCAGGGATCAGGATTTCCTATGCTCAGAACCCGCGCGGGCTTGCCCGATATGTTCAAAGCCCCCGCCGAAGCGCGCCAAGCGGCCCCGGCTGCGGATTTGGGCGCGTTGCCGGACTGGAATCTCGCCGACCTCTACGCCGCCCCGGACGACCCCGCCTTCGCCGCCGACCTCGCCCGCGCCGGCGCCGAGAGCGCGGCTTTCGCCAACGACTATCGCGGCCGGATCGCTGCGCTCGCCGAGGACAAGACCGGCGCGGCGCTGGCGGAGGCCGTCGCGCGCTATGAGGCGCTGGACGAGCTGCTCGGGCGCATTGGATCCTACGCCGGCCTCGTCTACGCCGGCGATACCTCCGATCCCGCGCGCGGCAAATTCTACGGCGACACGCAGGAGAACATCACCGCGGCCACCTCAGATCTCCTGTTCTTCGAGCTGGAGCTGAACCGGCTCGACGATGGCGCGCTCTCTGAGGCGCTGGCCTCGGGCCCGCTGGCGCATTACCGGCCGTGGATCGAAGACATCCGCAAGGGCAAGCCCTACCAGCTCGACGACCGGCTGGAGCAATTGTTCCACGAAAAATCGGTGACGGCCTACAGCGCCTGGAACCGCCTGTTCGACGAGACCATCACCGCGCTGCGCTTCGACGTCGATGGCGAGAAGCTCGCCATCGAGCCCGTGCTCAACCTGCTGCAGGACCAGAAAGAAGAGACGCGCGAAAAGGCGGCGAAGGCGCTCGGCGCGGTGTTCACGGCGAATCTGCGCCAGTTCACGCTGATCACCAACACGCTGGCCAAGGACAAGGAGATTTCCGATCGCTGGCGCGGCTTCAAGGATGTCGCCGATTCGCGCCATCTCTCGAACCGCGTCGAGGGCGAGGTGGTCGATGCGCTGGCCGGCGCGGTGCGCGCCGCCTACCCGCGCCTGACGCATCGCTACTACAGGCTGAAAGCCAAATGGTTCGGCAAGCCCGCGCTGAAATTCTGGGACCGCAACGCGCCGCTGCCGGACGTTCCGGCCAAGACCTATAGCTGGGAGGATGCGCGCCGCGCGGTCCTCGGCGCCTATGGCGATTTCTCGCCTAAAATGGCCGGCATCGCCAGCCGCTTCTTCGACGAGCGCTGGATCGACGCCCAGGTCCGGCCCGGTAAAAGCCCCGGCGCCTTCGCGCATCCGACCGTGCCCTCGGCGCATCCTTATGTTCTCCTGAACTATCAGGGCAAGCCGCGCGACGTGATGACCCTCGCGCATGAACTCGGCCATGGCGTGCATCAGGTGCTCGCCGCCCACAATGGCGCGCTGATGGCGCCGACGCCGCTGACCCTCGCCGAAACGGCTTCCGTCTTTGGCGAGATGCTGACCTTCCGCGCGCTGCTCGCAAAGGCCGATACCGTCGCCGAGCGCCGCGCGATGCTCGCCTCGAAGGTCGAGGACATGCTGAATACGGTGGTGCGGCAGATCGCCTTCTATTCCTTCGAGCGCCGCGTCCACACCGAGCGGCGCAACGGCGAACTCACCGCCGAGCAGATCTGCGATTTCTGGATGAGCGAACAAAGCGAGAGCCTTGGCCCCTCGATCGAACTCACCGACGACTACAGGGCCTACTGGGCCTACATTCCGCACTTCATTCATTCGCCCTTCTATGTCTACGCCTACGCCTTCGGCGATTGCCTCGTGAATTCGCTCTATGGCGTCTACCAGAACGCGCGCGACGGCTTTGCGGAGCGCTATTTCGCGCTGTTGTCTGCGGGCGGCGCAAAGCCCTATGGCGAGCTCCTCGCACCCTTTGGCCTCGATGCGCGCGACCCCGCCTTCTGGCAGATCGGGCTTGGCATGATCGAGGGGCTCATCGCGGAGCTGGAGGCGCTGGAGGGGCAGGCGTGAGGCGCCGCGCGTGAAAACGCCGCCCGCATTTCTTCGCTGGAATCTGCTGGTCACGGACGTTGGCTTCCTCCTCTATTGGGCGGCCGTTAGCCTGCATTTGCTGCCCCGAACATTGCTGTTCAAGGACTACGACAATTCGATCCTTCAGGCGTGGAACCGGTCTTTCGCGCCGCTCGATCTTTTGGCGAGCGCGCTTGGCTTCGCGGCGTTGAGCCTCCTGCGGCTAGGGTGCCCCGCGTGGCGCACGCTCGCCCTTCTCTCAGCGACGCTCACCTTTTGCGAAGGCTTCATGGCCCTGTCGTTCTGGAGCATTCGCGGCGATTTCGAACCTGCGTGGTGGGGGCCAAACGTTTATTTGATGGTTTGGCCCATCATTGCTTTCCCGGCCGTGACATCGCCTCCACAAACCTGCCGGACAGAAAGGTAAGAACCTTGTCGCCCATGCCCTGGCTCCTACTCGCGATCGCTATCGTCTCGGAAGTGGTCGCCACCTCGGCGCTGAAGTCGGCGGAGGGCTTTACCCGGCTCGCGCCTTCGCTCGCCGTCATCGCGGGCTACGCGCTCGCCTTTTATTTTCTGTCGCTCACCTTGCGCGCGATTCCCGTGGGCGTCGCTTATGCGATCTGGTCCGGCGTCGGAATAGCTCTCGTGTCCCTGATTAGCTGGATCATCTACAAGCAGTCTCTCAGCGCCGGCGAAATGACGGGGATGGGTTTAATCGCGGCCGGCGTTATAGTGCTCAGTCTCTATTCCAAGGGGGTCCATTGAGGCCCTTCGAACCGGCCAGGG
>DAITNE010000360.1:0-2740 GCA_036834765.1 Methylocella sp. | reverse complement strand
GCCGCCGCTCGCGGCGTCGGCCCCTTGTTGCGCGACTGAATCCTGAAGCAAAGACAGTTGAAGGGAACGTTCATGGACGTGATCATCTACCACAACCCGAAATGCGGCACCTCGCGCAATGTGCTCGGCCTCATCCGCAATGCCGGCGTCGAGCCCCACATCATCGAATATCTGAAGACCCCGCCGACGCGCGTGCTGATCGCGCAGCTCGCCGCCCGCACGGGCCAGCCGCTGCGGGCGCTGTTGCGGGACAAGGAAAAGGCCTTCGCCGATCTGAGGCTCGGCGATCCAGGCGTCACCGACGACGCCCTGCTCGACGCCATCGAGAAGCACCCCGTTCTGCTCAACCGGCCGATCGTCGTGTCGCCGAAGGGCGTCAAGCTCTGCCGCCCGTCGGAGGCCGTGCTCGATCTTCTGCCGGCGCAGCAGGGCGAGTTTTTCAAGGAGGATGGCGAGCGCGTCGTAGACGAAAAAGGCCGCCACGTGGCGAGCGCTTGATGGTTGGACTGTTTGAGGAGTCACGGCTCGCGCCTTTGGGAACCGAAAGAGATCTGAATGTCCTTCTTTGAACGCACCCTTACCATCTGGGTTTGCCTCTGCATCGCCACGGGCGTTTTGCTGGGGCAACTGGCGCCGGGCCTGTTTCACGCCATCGGGGCGATGCAGATCGCGCGGGTCAATCTGCCCGTCGCGGCGCTGATCTGGCTGATGATCGTTCCGATGCTGCTCAAAATCGATTTTTCGGCGCTGGGCGAGGTGAAGCGCCATTGGCGCGGCATGGGCGTGACGCTGTTCATCAATTGGGCGGTGAAACCTTTCTCGATGGCGTTGCTCGCCTGGCTGTTCATCGGCCATATCTTCCGGCCGCTTCTGCCCGCGGCCCAGATCGACTCCTATATCGCGGGGCTGATCCTTCTCGCCGCCGCGCCCTGCACGGCCATGGTCTTCGTCTGGTCCAATCTCGTCAAAGGCGAACCGCATTTCACCTTGAGTCAGGTGGCGTTGAACGACGTCATCATGGTCGTCGCCTTCGCGCCTCTGGTCGGGCTCCTGCTTGGCCTGTCGTCCATCGCCGTGCCATGGGATACGCTCGCCCTTTCGGTCGGGCTTTACATCGTGATCCCGGTCATCGCGGCGCAGCTCGCCCGGCGCGCGCTGCTGGAGAGCGGCGGCGCGGCGGCGCTCGCCCGCGCGGTGGCGCTGTTGCATCCGTTCTCGCTTGGCGCCTTGCTGGCGACGCTGGTGCTATTATTCGGGTTTCAGGGCGAACAGCTCGTCGCGCAGCCTTTGGTCATTTTGCTCCTCGCCACGCCGATCCTGATCCAGGTCTATTTCAACGCCGGCTTCGCCTATCTCCTGAACCGGCTGACCGGCGAGCCGCATTGCGTCGCCGGGCCTTCAGCGATGATCGGCGCCAGCAATTTCTTTGAACTCGCCGTCGCCGCCGCGATCAGCCTCTTCGGCTTTCATTCGGGCGCGGCGCTTGCGACCGTGGTCGGCGTGCTGATAGAGGTCCCGGCGATGCTTTCGCTGGTCCATATCGTCAACGCCAGCCGCGGCTGGTACGAGCGCGGCGCGGCTTTGCGCGCGGCGCCTAGAGCGGGATGAGGAAAAGTGGAAACCACTTTTCCGCCCGCATCCCGCTCTAAACTTTTGGGATCGATCACGTTCATGATTTTGGATTGATGCAATCCAAAATCATCGTGATCTAAACCGAGGTTCGAACCGCTTGGATGACTTGCCCAATATCGCGCATGAGGCGTTCGACATTCCGGACGCAGCGGGTCTGACGCCTCTGGCGCCATCGCACCCGCCGCGCATTCTGCTGCTCTATGGTTCGCTGCGCCAGCGATCCTACAGCCGCTTTCTGACGCTGGAGGCGGAGCGTCTCCTGCAGGCTCTCGGGGCAGAAACGCGCGTCTATGACCCAGCCGGCTTGCCTTTGCCGGACGACGCCGCCGAAACGCATGAGAAGGTGAGCGAGCTGCGCGAGCTATCGGCCTGGTCGGAGGGGCAGGTCTGGTGCTCGCCCGAGCGCCATGGCGCCATGACCGCCGTCATGAAAGCCCAGATCGACTGGATTCCGCTCGCGATCGGCGCGGTGCGGCCGACGCAGGGCAAGACGCTGGCGCTGATGCAGGTGAGCGGCGGCTCGCAGTCCTTCAATGCCGTCAATCAGCTTCGCGTTCTTGGGCGCTGGATGCGGATGATCACCATTCCGAACCAATCGTCGGTCGCCAAGGCCTATGAGCAATTCGACGAAGAGGGCCGGATGCTCGCCTCGCCCTTTTATGATCGCGTCGTCGACGTCATGGAAGAACTGATCAAGTTCACGCTTTTGACGCGCGGTGCCTCGGACTATCTGACGAGCCGCTACAGCGAGCGCAAGGAGGAGGCGGCAAAGCTCGCCGCGCGGGTAAAGCTCGAATCGATCTGATCCTGCAAGCCGCGGAAACTCTTTGGGCGCTATCGCCGCGGTGCCGCGAGAACGAAGGTCTGGTGGTACATCAGCAGCGTTTTCTGGTTCTTCCCCTCGCCCGCCCGGTTCTTGTCGAAGGTGAAATAGCTGAAAGCGGTTGAATCGGGAAAGCCCCAGCTGTCGAAATAGGTCGCGCGTCCGCCCCTCGCGCCGCGCACGACGGTCCAGTGCTCCCAGGGCTTGCCGAGCCCGATGATCGCCGCGCGGTGCCCGCCATCGACCGGCCTTAGCTCCGACCGTAGCCAGGCGAAATATTCATCG
>DAITNE010000359.1:0-2753 GCA_036834765.1 Methylocella sp. | reverse complement strand
CAGCATGAGGACGCATAATTGCGCGAGCCCCGCGCCGATCAGGGCGCCAGCTGGCGCGAGCGGCCCCGCCAGCGCCTGCGCGACGCCGACAATTGCGGGCGCGGCGAAGGCGGCAAGACTCGCCGCGCCGAGCACGATGGCGACGGCGCGGGCGCTAGCGCCGACGGCGTGGCGGTAGAAGAGGCCAAACCCCTGTGCGACGCCAAGCCAGAATGCGCCGAGGCAAAGCGCAGCAAATTGCCCGGAGGCCAGTCCCCATGCGGCGAGCAAGGCGCCGGCGACGCCGAGACTGGCGCCGAGCGCGAAGGCCGAGCGGCGGCCGAAAAGACCGGTGAGGAATGCGGCCGGAAAGGTCGCGGTCGCCGCGCCCGCCAGCATCAGGACAACGGGGGCCGTCGCCGCGCGCGGCGTTGGCGAAAGCACCGCTCCGGCGATGGGCAGGGCCGCGAAGGCCAGCGCCTGCGCAAGCACGGAAAAGGCGAAGCCGGCGGCGATCAGCGCGAGCGACTGCGCGCGCGGGCGGCTGGGAAGATCATCTGGAAGATCGAAATCGCAAGCGCAGCTTAGCAGCCCCGCGCGGCGGCCGCGAACCTCGGTCACGGGGGGAGATCGTCGTCGGACAGCACCCGCATCGCGGCGCCTTCGAGATCTTCATATTGTCCGTTGCGCAGCGCCCACAGGAAAGCGGCGAGGCCGAGGCCGCCGAGCATCAGGGCGAGAGGCACCAGAATTAGAAGAATCGTCATGGCGTCGCCTCATTGAGGCGCCGCGCGGGCGTCGACGCCGGCACCGCGCGTAAGGGCGAAAGCTCCTTCGGCTCCCGGCTGGCGCGCAACGCATTCAGCGTCACGACGATCGACGAGCCGGACATCGCGGCGGCGGCGATCAGCGGCGTCGCCAGGCCCGCCACGGCGAGTGGCACGGCGACGAGATTATAGACGACCGCGAAGAGGAGGTTCTGGCGCATCAGCGAATTGGCGCGGCGGGCGATATCGATCGCAGCGGCGACCGGGGCGAGCCGCTCGCCGAGGAACAACGCATCGGCCGCGGCCTGCGCGAGGCCCGACGCCGTGATCGGCGAGAGCGAGGCGTGCGCAGCGGCAAGCGCGGGCGCGTCGTTCATGCCATCGCCGACCATCATCACTTTGCGCCCTTCGGCCTTGCGCTCCGCGAGCCAGGCGATTTTCTCTTGCGGCCGCATGGCGGCGCGCCATTCGCCGACGCCGAGCGCCTCGGCGCAGGCTCTGACGGCTGCCGCCGCGTCGCCGGAGAGGATGGCGACCGGCAGGCCGCGCGCCTGCAGCGATAGGATGACCGCGCGGGCGTCCGGCCGCAGCTTCTGGCGAACGCGGAAGACGGCGGTCTCGGCGCCGCGCCGGAACGCGATGACGGAGGCCTCGGGATGGGCCTGCCGCGCCGCCAGCGCTTCGGCCTCAAGATCACAGAAAGAAGGCGCCCCGAGCCGCGCCTCCTCGCCGTCGATCATGGCGCGAACGCCGGCGCCTGCGACCTCCTCGGCCGCGCCGAACGGGGTTCTGTCGTCGGCCAGCGCCGCAATCGCCTGCGCCAGCGGATGATGGCTGGACAGCGCAAGGCGTGCGGCGCATCGGATCGCCGCCGGCGAGGCGCCATCGGCGGCCTCGGAGCCGAGTTCGGGCAAGGTCAGGGGGCCCGTCTTATCGAAAACGCCCATGTCGACGCCGGCGATGCGCTCGATGGCGTCGCCCGCGGCAAGAAGGAGCTTGGCGCGGAATAGCGCGCCCGCGGCTACGACCTGCACGGCGGGAACGGCGAGCGCCAATGCGCAGGGACAGGTGATGATGAGCACGGCGATCGCGGTGATGATCGCATCATGCGGCGATCGACCGGCGAGCATCCAGAAAATCGCCGTCAGGATCGCCATCGAATGGACGACCGGCGCATAGAGCCGGGCCGCCCGGTCGGCGAGGCGCAGGTAGCGCGTCTTTTGCGTCAGCGCGCCATCCATCAGCTTTTCGATTTCGTCGAGCAGCGTGCCGGCGCCGGCGGCGCGCACGCTGATGCGGAGCGCGCCGCTGAAATTCAGAGTTCCCGCGAAAACCTCGCACCCTACGGAGGCGGCGTAAGGAGCGGTCTCGCCGGTGACGAGACTCTGGTCGATCTCCGAGCAGCCGTCGATGACGAGCCCATCGACTGGAATGCGCTCGCCGGGGCGCACCAGCACAGTGTCGCCCGCTTTTAAGGCGGCCGCGGGAACCGTCGAGATTTCGCCGCTGGCCTCGACGCGGGCGGCGACCGGCGCTCGGAGGGCGGAGAGATTGGCGGCGTAAGAGCGGGTCTTGCGCCGCATCGCTTGGTCAAGGTAGCGGCCCGCGAGCAGAAAAACGAGCAGCATGATCGCGCTGTCGAAATAGGCGTGCTCGGCGTGGCGGGCGGTCTCGACCACCGACATCGTCAGGGCGAGGAGAACGCCAAGCGAAATCGGCACGTCCATATTGAGCGATCGCGCCCTCAACGCACGGATCGCGCTGCGGAAAAACGGCTGCCCGGCGAAGGCGGCCGCCGGGAGCACGATGAGGCCGGAGAGCCAATGAAAGAAATCGCGCGTCTCCGGCGTGATGTCGCTCACGTTCCCGGCCCAGACCGAAACTGACAGAAGCATGATGTTCATCGCCGCAAAGGCCGCGACGGCGAGGCAGCGCAGCAGCCAGCGCGCCTGCGCCGCCTCGATGTCCTCTTCGCGCGCCTGCGGCGCGAAGGGATAGGCGCGATAG
>DAITNE010000358.1:0-2758 GCA_036834765.1 Methylocella sp. | reverse complement strand
TCGCCGTCCGGTCGCGATCATGACCTGGTCGACGTCGAGTTGCAGCCCCTCGGTGGACTGCGTCCGCAAGCCGTCCGCGGTCTTTTCGATCCCCATCAACAGTTGGTTGAAATGGATGTCGACGCCGGCGTGGATCAGCGCATCGCGGACGCCGCAACGCATGTCCTCGTCGAAGCCGCGCAGAACGTTTTCGCCGCGCGTCGCGATCGCGACCTTCGTTCCGAGCCGCGCGAAAATGGAGGCGAATTCAACCGCGATATAGCCCGCGCCGATGATGAGGAGGCGCTTCGGCATCACCGACAGATCGAACACCTCGTTCGAGGTGATGGCGTATTCGCGCCCCGGTGCCGGCGGCTCCAGCACCGGCGTTCCGCCCGTCGCGACGAGGATGACGCGCGCTATGATTTCGCGCCCGTCGGCCCTGAGCCGCACCCTGTGCGGGTCGAGGATTTCGGCGCGGCTCTCGATGATCTGGACGCCCGCCTTTTCGAGATTGACGCGGTAGATGGCGGAAAGGCGCGAGATTTCCTTTTCCTTGGCGCGAACGAGCTTCGGCCAGTCGAAGGTGGGCGCCGGAACGCTCCAGCCGAAGGCCGCCGCGTCGTCGAAATCGTCGCGGAAGCGGCTCGCATAGACCATCAGCTTTTTCGGCACGCAGCCGCGGATGACGCAGGTGCCGCCGATGCGGAACTCCTCGGCGATGGCGACCTTCGCGCCATAGCCGGCGGCGATCCGCGCTGCGCGCACGCCGCCGGAGCCGGCCCCGATGACAAAAAGATCAACGTCGAAATCAGCCATGCGGAGGGGCTTTCAGGAATGTTGCAGATAGGGCTTTCGGCAGGGCTAGATCGATTCCAAAAGTTGGAGCGGGATGCGGGCGGAAAACCGGTTCCCACTTTTCCTCATGCCGCCCTAGATGTCGTGGCCCTTCTTCTTCATTTCCTCGCGCACGCGGGCCATCATGTTGGTCGAGACCTTGCCCTGCCAGCCCTGCATGGCGGTGACGATGTCGGTCAGGATCGGCGGCTGCGCCGCGACATATTGCTTACCCGATGGACTGTTGAAAAAGGCGGCCGCGGCCTTCAGATCCGCCTCGCTCATGTGTTTCGCGAAGATTTGCGCGGCGATGTCGGTCATCTCGTCGGCCTTCTTGTCGAACTCCGGCGCGAGCGCGGCGAAGACGGCCTTCAGATCCTCGGTCAGCTCCGGCCGCGTCTCGGTGAGCGAGCTGCCGATCTGGTTGACGAATTGCGGAATGATGACGGTGAACGAGCGCGACATGCCCGAGGCGATGACAAGCGCGCGGGCCGCCGCGAGCTGCGAGGGCGTTATGGGGCCTGCGGCGATGGCGGGGCTGGCGGGCGCCTGCTGCTGGGCGACCGCGGGGCAGGCGGCGATGAGCGAAACGCCGAAAGCCAGCCGCGGTCCAATGATCGCGACATGCGTTGCGATAGGTCTTAAGAGGGCCTGGAACAATCGAAAATCTCCCGAGCTGCTGGCGGCGTCCGAAGGGTCTGCGATCAAAAGCCCACCGCGCGTCAAGGTATCAGGCCCGGCGGCGCCTCGTCGAGCCGCCCGAAAACCTCGACGCCTTTGGGACCGGCGCTGATGATGGCCTTCGCGATGCCGATGAAGAGCCCGTGCTCCACCACCCCCGGGATGGCGCTGAGCCGCTGCGCAAGCGCGTCCGGGTCCGGCAGCGCGGCGAAATGGCAATCGACGATATAGTTGCCATTGTCGCTGATGAAGATTTCGCCCGCGCGCTTTCGCAGCAGCACGGCGCCGCTCGCGCCGGTCGCCTCGGCCTCTCTCAGGATCGACCGGCGCGTGGCCTCAAGGCCGAAGGGCGTGACTTCGACCGGCAGCGGAAAGCGGCCGAGCGTCGCGACGAATTTCGAGGAATCGGCGATGACGATCATGCGCGCCGAGGCGGAGGCGACGATCTTTTCGCGCAGCAGCGCGCCGCCGCCGCCCTTGATGAGGCGCAGGCGCGAATCGAACTCATCGGCGCCATCGACCGTCAGGTCGAGTTCGGGCCGCTCGTCGATCGTCGCGAGCGGGATTTTGAGTTCCTCCGCCTGCGCCCGCGTCTCCTCCGAGGTCGGCACGCAAATCACGTCAAGGCCCTGCGCGACCCGCGCGCCGAGCAGCTCGACGAAGCGGCGCGCCGTAGAGCCGGTGCCAAGGCCAAGCCTCATGCCGGGCGTGACCAGCTCCAGCGCGGCGGCGGCGGCGGCGCGTTTGGCGTCATCGGGATTTTCGGAGGTCATCAGGGGTCCGGCCAGGCTGCGCGGGTTCGGGCGTCCGCGCCAGCGGGGTAGTCCCTTGCGGGGCGCCCAGTCAAGCCTAGCCCCGTCAAGCCTTGCGGGTTGCTTTGCAAGCCTTTGTTTTGGCGCGTCATGTTGATCCGAAAAGTCTGCAACTTTTCGGCATGATGCTCAGCGCGCCTGCGGCGTGCAGACGACGGCCTCGTTCAGCACATAGCAGATCGATATCATGCCGGTGCGCTGATCGACGCGGAAGACGCCGCCCTCGTGCTCGTGATGGGAGGCGACCAGCGAATAATCGCTCGGCGGCTGCGGCCCGGCGCCCTCGCCCGGCGGATAGCACAGCGTGACGCCGACCGTGCCCTCCTTCAGCCCATATTGGCAGGCGCCGACCTCTCCCGTGACCTTATCGAGCCGGAACACGCGGTTGAGATCGGTCTGCGGCGCGGCGAGAAATTCGCATGGCGGCGCCGCCGCGGCGGCGCCGATCG
>DAITNE010000357.1:0-2765 GCA_036834765.1 Methylocella sp. | reverse complement strand
TGGCGGCGCCGTAGTTGGCCTGGCCGAAATTGCCGTAAAGCCCCGACGACGAGGCGGTGAAGACGATGCGCCCGTAGGCGCGCTCGCGCATGCCGTTCCACACCGCCTTGGCGCAGTTTGCGGAGCCGATCAGATGCACGCGAACGACGCGATCGAAGTCGCTCATTTCCATCTTGGCGAACGACTTGTCGCGCAGGATGCCGGCGTTGTTGACGAGAATGTCGACACGGCCCCAGTCCCGTTCAGCGCGCGCGACCATCGCGACGATCTGATCGAAATCGACGACATCGGCGCCGTCGGCCATCGCGACGCCGCCGGCGGCGCGAATCTCGTCGACGACCTTCAGCGCGCTATCGGAGGGCGCGCCGTTCTTGCCGATGTCGTTGATCACGACTTTCGCGCCGCGGGACGCCAGTCCCAGCGCATGGCAACGTCCGAGCCCGCCGCCCGAACCGGTGACAATCGCGATTCTATCGTCGAAGCGAATGGGCATGTTTTCGAGCTTTCCTTCAGACAGCGTAAAAGTGCAAGCAACGCCGCCGATCGGCGAACAGGCGTTGAGGGGGCCTGCCGATCACCGAATCGCCGCGTCGAGGATCTTCTCGGCGGTGGCCTCCGACCGCGAGAATTCCGCGGCGATGGCGCCGCCCTTCGCCACGAGAATGCGATCCGAGAGATCGAGAATCTCAGGCAGGTAGGACGAAATCAACATCACGCCGGCGCCGCTGTCGGCGAAGGTGCGGATGATCTGCCGGATCTCCGCGATGGCGCCGACGTCGACGCCTCGGGTGGGCTCGTCGAAGATCACGAGCTTCGGCTTCTGCGCCAAGGACTTGGCAAAAACGACTTTCTGCTGGTTGCCCCCGGAGAGATACAGCACCGACTGGTCGGCGCCGACGCGGCGGATCGAGAGCCGCTCCTTCCATTCGCGCGAGACCACCCTCATCTTCGAAAACGGCGCGACGACGGCGCGCCGCCCGAATTTCGCCAGCCATCCGAGCCCGACGTTCTCGCTGACCGGCATCATGTCGAACAGCCCGTCGAGCTTGCGGTCCTCGGTGACGTAAGCGATGCCGTCCTCCACAGCCTGCGACGGCACGCGATATCGGACCTCGCGCCCCTCCAGCCAGATCTTGCCGCCGCCGAAGTTGCGCTTGGTGTGGCCCATGATGACTTTGGCGACTTCGCTTCGTCCCGAGCCGATCAGGCCGGCGATCCCCGTGATCTCGCCCGGAAATATTGAAAACGACATGTTGTTGACGACGCTGCCCATGCGGATGTTGTCCACCCGGAGAATGGGAAGCGCGGTGCGGGCGGCGCGGGTCCCGCGGCGCGCCGGTTGACGCGCTTTGAGGTCGTCGCCGATCATGTGGTGAATGAGACTATCGCGATCAAATTCGCTCGCCGGTCCCGTCTTCATCAACTTGCCGTTACGCAGAACCGTGATGCGATCGGCGTAGAGCAGGGCCTCTTCCAGCGCGTGCGAAATGAAGATCATCGCGACGCCGGCCTTTTGCAGCGTCCGCATGAATTCGAACAGATGGTTCGCCTCTTCAGGCGTCAACGTCGCGGTCGGCTCGTCAAGAATGATGATCCGAGCGTCATTGAGCACGGCGCGGGCGATCTCGACCATTTGCCGCTTGGCGGCGGAAAGCGAGCCCGCGAGCTGAGATGGGTCGACATTGAAGTTGAGCCGCTGAAGCACCTGCCGCGCGGCATTTCGCGTTCGCCGGACTGAATTGAGCACGCGCTCGCGCCCGAGAACCATGTTCTGTGCGGCGGTCAACTGGGGAACAAGGCTGGATTCCTGATAGACCATCGAAATGCCGTAGGGCGCCGTGTCTTTCGGCGCCGTCAAATGGACTTCCTGCTGGTCGATGAACAGGCGGCCTTCCGAGGGCATTATGACGCCGGCGATCACCTTGCACAGGGTCGACTTGCCTGCGCCGTTCTCCCCGACAAGCGCATGAATCTCGCCCGGGTAAAGGTCGAAATCAGCGTTTTCGAGCACGGCTATGCCGGCGTAGCGCTTGGTGACGCCTTCCAGGCGAACGATCGGACTGCCGCTCATCTCGCATGTCCTGCGGGGTCGAGTTTCAGGATCGCGCCGCTGCCGCGACTGACGGCGATCAGCGCCCCGCGCCAGGAGAGAACATCGGAAATGGCGTGGCGGTTTCCATTGGCGCGCGAATGCGCCGCGCCAACCGGCATCATGGCGGAATCCGTTTCGATCAACAGCCCATAGGAGAATGACGGCGCCCAAGGCTTGATTTCGCCGAACAGGCGGGTCGCGCCGAGCTCGATAGGGAAGTCGTGACTGAATTCCGCAACGACGCGCGGCGATATCCAATGCTTGGGCTCAATTCTGGCCTTCATTCGCGTCACGAATTCGGGCTCCGTCTTGAGGAATTCGATCAGCGCGTCGCGCCGCGACAGGCAGGCGAGCGCGTATCCGTCGTCGATCCTGCGGATGCGGCCAAGATACGCCGGATACCCCGCCAGCAGGACCTTGCCCGACGCTTCGACGACCCGCGCGCGCTCCAGCTCGGTCAGCACCAGCGCGTCGTTGGGCCCGAGCGCGACGCCCATCGGGCAATGCAGTCCCGCTGCGATCACCCGCGTTTGGCCGGACCGAGTGACCCCGAGCACTTGCCCCCGCGCCACGGGGTCCCACGGCGCAATCGAAAGAACGGATTCGTCCGGCCCATAGCCGTGATCGACCACGACCAGTTCGTCCTCGGACAGAAAGAGACAATCGGCGACCG
>DAITNE010000356.1:0-2787 GCA_036834765.1 Methylocella sp. | reverse complement strand
AGCCGCCGCTTTTCTCCCTTCACACGGGAGGGGTCACAGGTTCAATCCCTGTCGCGCCCACCATTTCAAGCGGCTGAGTTAGAAAGCGTTTCAGTTCAGAACGGTGACGAGCGCGGTGATCGGGACGCCGTCCCGCACCAGCGCGACCCCGGCGCGGCCGGCGTGGTTTTTCCAGTATTCCTGCGGCGACGAGAAGGACCAAATCTCGTCCCCCGGTTTCATTGACGCTTTCAGGGATTCCCATTCGCCGTTCTGGAATCCGAACGGCTTCGCCGCCTCGGGAAAACGCTCCACCCGTTCGTCGCTGACGCCCGGATGCTCCGTTTCAGCCGCGTCCACGCTGATTTTCTCGACGAGCCATGCGGCGGGGATCACCGGCGCCAACTCGCCATCGGCCGCCCGCGCCGGCTCTCCTTGCCAAAGCAACATCGCGCATAACAGTCCCGCGATAAAACGCATGGCGCAAAATCCTGACCGGGGCGCCTTAGCCGCCAATGTTTCAAACGGGGATAGCTCCAACGTCGCAACAGGCGAATTATAGCAAAAGATCCGCCGACGCGCTCTTGCCCTTCCCGCGGGCCAAGCGCGAAATCCTGGGCTATACTCGGCCAAGGCGGCCGAGGACGCGGCCGCGGGTCGGCTCGGCGCCGAACAAAGCAAAGGAGCGCTGGCCATGCCCGGAAGCTTCACCTATCCCGGCGTCTATGTCGAAGAGCTTCCCGGCGCTCATACGATCGCTGGCGTCGCGACGTCCATCGCGGCTTTCATCGGCTGGGCCGCGCAGGGTCCGACCGGTCAGGCGAGCCTGGTGCAAAGCTGGGCGGAGTTTCAGGCCCGGTTCGGCGGGTTCAACGCCAACGATGGCGTTTACCTCGGCTACGCCGTCAATCAGTTTTTCGCCAATGGCGGCCAGCAGGCTTACATCGTCCGTCTGGTTTGGGACGGAGCGCTGACCCCGGCTCCTGGCGCGACGCCCGCCGCCAGCGCCACTGCGAGCGCCGCTGGCGTCGGCGGCAGCCTCACCCTTTTCGCCGCCAGCCCGGGGCTTTGGGGCGACTCCATCGCGGTCGCGGTCACCACGACGCCCGCCAATCCCGGCCGCTTCGGACTGCAGGTCTGGTTCGGCGGGACCATCGTCGAGAGCTTCGCCGACCTCTCCATCGCCGCCACTGACGCAAAATATGTGGTGAGCGTGATCGACAGCGATTCCAACTATATCAGTTTCATCGACCCCGCCACGAACGCCGGCGTCGTCCCAACGGCTGAGCCCACCGCGACCGCGGCGCCCGCGCCTCTGGCGAACGGATTGGACGGCGCGATCCTCGTGCCGGCGTCGGATGGAAATTTCGAACTCGTCCTCGCTTCGAACTCTTCCGGTGGGGTGAACCTGCTGGACGGAGTCACATTCAACCTGCTTTGCGTCCCGGGCGAGACCGACGCGGCGACGATCCAGGTCCTGCAAGACTATTGCGCGCGGCGGCGCGCTTTCTACATCGTCGATCCGCCGCGGACGGCGAGCTTCGCGAGCCTCAACGCTTCCGGCCCCGTCGGCACGACGCTGGGCGGCGGCGCCCCCGCCGGCGTCGCGTCGGCGCCGAACGCCGCCAATTCCGCCTATTACTTCCCTTGGGTGCTGGCGCCCGATCCGCTCTCCGGCGACCAGGCGAAACTTTGGCCGCCCTGCGGCTTCGTGGCGGGCGTCTACCACAGACAGCGCGCGGGGCGTATGGAAGGCCCCCGCCGGCGTCGCTGCGGCCCTATCCGGCGAAGTCGGCCTGCAATACGCTCTGACCGACATCGAAAACGGCGACCTCTATTCGCAAGGGATCAACTGCCTGCGCCATTTCGCGGCCTATGGCGACGTGATCTGGGGCGCACGCACACTGCTCGGCGCCGATCAGGCCGGTTCGCAATGGAAATATGTGCCGGTTCGGCGCCTTGCGCTGTTCCTCGAATCGAGCCTTTACGCGGGCTTGAAGTGGGTCGTCTTCGAACCGAACGGCGAGGCGCTCTGGGGCCAGATCCGCACGAGCGTCGGCGCCTTCATGCAGCAGCTGTTCGTCGAGGGCGCCTTTCAGGGCGCGACGCGGGCGGAGGCCTATTTCGTCAAATGCGATTTGGACAACAATCCCCAATCCAGCACCGAACTCGGCATCGTCAATATCGAGATCGGGTTCGCGCCTCTGTATCCGGCCGAGTTCGAGGTGATCCAAATCCAGCAGATGATTGGTTAAGCCGCACGATTCCAGATTTCTTAACGATGAGCGCTGACGCATCCGCCGCCGACAAAAAAATGCCATGGCGGCGCGGGAGCTTTCGGCGAAACGCGGCGACGCGGCTCCGTCAAACGAGAGGAAAAGGTGAAGGTCGATGTCTTCGCTGCCGCCGAGCGTGAGAAAACGCCTCATTCCGGGCGCCGCCGCGGCGATGGCCACATGGTTCGCCGTTGTTCCTCTTGCCGGCGCGGCGGTCGATGAATGGGCGCTCGACCCCCCGCGCACGCACATATCCTTCTCCGTCGACGCGATCGGCTTTCCTCGCACGGAAGGCGAATTCCACAATTTCGACGGGCGTATCGCCGTCGACCTCGACAATCCCGCGATGAGCCATGTGACGTTCCGCGTCGAGGCGGGGTCGATCGACGCCGGCTCGACGTTGCTCAGCGATTATCTGCGCAGCGAGACGTTCTTCAATACGGCCCGCTATGCGGAGATCGCGTTCGTCTCGACGAAGGTGGAGAAGATCGACGAGCAAACGGTCCGCGTCGCCGGCGACCTGACTATGCTT
>DAITNE010000355.1:0-2788 GCA_036834765.1 Methylocella sp. | reverse complement strand
TTTGAAGCGGGCCGCGGGTGGAAAAGCGGTTTTCCGCCTTCCCTCGCCCCGCTAAGGGACACGCGGGTTCGCGACCGTTCAGGGGCGGGACGTATATTCGGGCGCGGATGTCGGTTCGCCAATCCGGAGCCACACATTCTGGTCGCTCTGGGCCTGGCGCTTGACGAAGCGATAGCCGGTGCGGTCCCAGAGCTTCATCTCGTCGATCAGATTGTCGAGAACGTAATCGCCGGCTGTCGTCGTGACGGTCAAGATCGCATGGCCTTCATCGCCGGCCTTGACGATCGTCATCAGCAGGGCCTGACGCGGAAAGCCTTCTTCGAGAAGGATTTTGCGCTTCAGCAAAGCAAACTCGTCGCAATCGCCCTTGCCGTCCGTCGGGTAGTCCCATTGGCTGATGACGCCTTGATGCTCCAAATCCGTGATCGGCTGGATATGCGAATTGACCCATTTGTTGACGCGTTCGAGCTCTTTCATGGTTTTCGCCGCGGCGACGATATCGACGGGCTGGAGCGGGCCGGCGTCGCACTCGCCCTGATAGCGGCGGCAAAAATCGGCCCAGCCGAAGGGAACTCGGGTAACGTCGCTCACGGGCTCGAAGGACGGAGGCGGCAGGGGCGACGCCAGCGCCGGCGACAGCAGGAGAGCCGCGATCGCGGCAGATGAAACCAGCCTCGCTGCCTGCCTTAATCTTGCCACACAACCGTTCATTTTCGCTTCTCCAACATCGTGTCGCGAGTTTTCGGCGCAGCGGGTTCTTGCGCGCCTAAACACGATGCTCGGATTTTATCGTTACCGCGCCGGGGCGCGACCAAAGCAAATCGCTGCTTAATCTATTCTTCCATAGACCCAGCCCGATGTTACGGAAACTTTGTTTAAATGCGCCGGGCGACGGCCCCTTGCACGAAGCGCCGCGCGCATTATTTATGGTCGAACTCAGGCTGAGGTGAACCAAATCTTGCCCAAATCGTTTCCAATGCGTTAACTCCGCCTTATTAACGCGTCAACTTCAAGCTTGTTCCACGCGGGCGCCACATTAAAACATTGTTAACGAGGAACCCGTGCCGATTCCGATGAACGCCGAGCCGAACGATGGGTCCGAGGGCGCTGTAAAAGGCGCTGGCGAGAACATTGTGGCGCTCTCGCCCGCCGCGCTCTCCCCCGATGACGAGGTCGCCTTGCGGCGCGCCATCGGCGAACTGCGGCGCGAGAGCCTCGCCATGCGCCTCACCGCGCTGATCGGCCGCCAGATCGGCTTCATCGGCCTCATGGTTCCCGAGCCGATCGCCGAGACAATCAACAAGACGGCCGAATCGGCGCTGCGCAGCGCGATGGGCATCGCCCTCGCGAGCCTCGGCGACCGCTCCACGCGCGACCGGCGCGGACTGCACAAGTCGGTCGCGACCATGGCGGGCGCAGCGGGCGGCGCCTTCGGGCTCGCCGGACTGCCGATCGAGCTGCCCTTCACCACAACCGTCATGCTGCGCTCGATCGCCGACATCGCGAAGAGCGAAGGCGAGGATCTGAGCGACCCCGATGTCGCGCTCGCCTGCCTCGAGGTGTTCGCCCTCGGCGGCAGTGGAGCGGCGAACCCGATCGAGCGCGGCGGCGCGCTGGAGGCCGGCTATTTCGCACTGCGCAGCCTGCTCGCAAAATCAGTGAGCCAGGCCGCCCGCCATTTGCTTGATCGGGGACTGAGCAATCAGGCGTCTCCTTTGCTGGTTCGCTTCATCGCCCAGGTCAGCGCGCGCTTCGGCGTCGTCGTTTCGCAAAAGCTCGCCGCGCAAAGCGTGCCGCTCATCGGCGCCGCCAGCGGCGCGGCGATCAATTACGCGTTCGTCGATCACTTCCAGACGCTGGCGCGCGGGCACTTCACCATGCGCCGACTCGAACGAATATATGGAATCGTAATGGTGCGGGCGGAATTCGAACGGCTCGCGCGGCAAGTCTGAACGCGGCCGGACCTTGCGACAGGCAGGTGTGACAAGTTACATGCAAGCTGCTTGCTCCAAGCTTAGGCTTTATGATATCGAATGCGGCAATTTCGGGGCAGGGTCGCCGCGCCCAATTTACGGGTCGAGCGGGACACGCCAGGGAGTTTTCATGAAGAGCGTCACGTTTTCATTGTCGAAATGCGCGCGCGCCGCCGGCCTCGCGGCGGTTGCCTGCTTTGCCCTCGCCATTCCCTTCAGCGCGGCGAACGCCGGCTTTTTCGACTTCCTCTTCGCGCCTCTGCACCCGGCCCAACCGACCTATTCGGAACAATACGCGCCGCGACCCCTTCCGAAAAAGAAGACGGCCGCCCATCGCCCGAAGAATCTCGTAGCCAAGCTCCATTCGGGCCACGGAGCGCACGCGGCACCCGTGGTCGGCTTGATGGATGACGAGAGTCTGAGGAACGGCGACGTCGTGATGACGGCGGACGGCATCCGGATTTTCACGGGCTCAAGCGGTTCGCATCATAGCGAAGACGACTTCACCAAAATATCCGACACCGAGGGGCTCTCCAAAACGCAGCGCAGCGCCCTGCTTTTCCTCGACGCCGGCTCCGCCGGAGCCGAGCCGGCTGTTCTCGCCGGACGCTCCGTCGCCGACGGCTCCACCGCGGCCGGCGAGATCATCACCGACCCGCGCGGAAACAAGATCCGCTACGTCGGACCGTAGATCACGCGATCGATTGCAAAAGTTTAGAGCGGAAGGCGAGCGGAAAACCGGCTTCCGCTTTTTCTCATGCCGCTCTAGCAGCCCGTCGGACTTAATGGACGACAGCGACATACGATAGAATCAT
>DAITNE010000354.1:0-2790 GCA_036834765.1 Methylocella sp. | reverse complement strand
GCGTTCGTCATGCGCCGTTTGCCGCGCGCGGCCCATGGCTTTCGCGGCGCTGTCGTATCTTCGACGGCCTGATGGGCGATCCCCGCGTCTATCGCCGACTGAATGATCTGCGCGACTGCGCCGTGAACGGATGGCTTGGTAAAGCCGAGATAGGTCGGCAGAATGCGGCTCGCCGGAACTTCGACATCCGAGATGAGCACGGTGCCGCTCGCGGTGGTGCGCTGGCCGAAGCCCGACCAATCGTCGAATATGGCGAGACCCGGCGCATCGCGATCGACGAAGGCCAGAATGCTTCGGCCTTCCTCGTCGATCGCCTGAACAGGGACGAGATGCGCGAGCAGGGCGCCGGTCGCATAGAATTTCTCGCCGTTGACGACGAAGCCGTCGCCCCTGGCGACGATCCGCGTCTTGAAGTCGAGAATGTGCTTGCCGCCTTTTTCCGCCAGGGCGTTGCCGAATCTGACGCCGCGCAGCGCTTCGCCATAGAAGAAGCGCCGCCGCGCCTCGTCGGGATCAAACCGCACGAGATCGAGAATGCTGATGTGATTTTGCGCGATCTGGCCGATCGAGGCGTCCGCCGCGGAGATGATCTTGAAGACCTCCGCGATCGTCACATAGGAAACCTCGGCGCCGCCGTAAGCCCTCGGCACATTCATCGCGAAGAGGCCGCTCTGCGAGAAACGGTCGAGTTCGGCGTAAGGCAGACGCCGCTCGCGATCGCGCGCGGACGATCCCTCGACGAATTCTTTCGCAAGGGCCCGCGCGATCCCGATTGCTTCGGCGTCGCCGCGAATGACATGGGCGTTTGCCGCGACCTTCGCCGGACCCGGCAGGCCCTGCCGCAATCCGGCCGGAGCTTGAGGAATCTCGTTCACGCTTGGCGCCCTCCGGCGGTTGGAACGGCGGCTGAGCGGTTGGAATGGTGGCCCGGACGCCGGCGCACGGCGTTTTCGGCGAAAAGACAGGCCGCCGCGCGCTCGATTCTGACAGAGAAGGAGAGTAAAATCACATAGTCTACGGATCAAGTGAATTTAATTGGCGCTGCTTTGCCTCCGCGCCTGTCGCGCCTACGGCGCCGGCGGGCAGCGTGATCGGAGGCCGGCAAGCCCGCCGTCGGCGAGCGGGCGTTTCCCGATACGGATTTCGGGACGCGGCGCATAATTGTCGATATTAAAGCGAGCGGGCTTTTTGCGCGGGACTTTCGCCTTGGGGACATCGAGATGACGGTCGATAGAGCGAGCGTCATGAAGCTTTATTCGGAAGACAGTTCGCCATTTTCCGCTCCGGTGCGGGTCGCGATCTACGCAAAAGGGCTGAATATCGGTATCGAACCGCCGCCGGGCGGTTTGCTGTCCGCGCGGTTCCACGCCATCAATTCGGTCGGTACGATTCCGTGTCTTATTCTCGAAGACGGAACGCCGCTGCCGGAATCGGCTGCGATCATCGAATATCTCGAAGATAAATATCCCGAGCCGCCGCTGCGACCCGACGGCCCTGAGGCCAAGGCGCGGGTGCGGCTGCTGCAACGCATTGGTGAACTGCAGATCATGATTCCGCTGGTCGAACTCTCCCGGCAAGCCGATCCCGCGCGCCGCGATCCGAGCGCGGCCGTATGGCTGACGCGGCTCGTAAGGGGATTGTCGTCGCTGCAGGCCTACGTCGGCGGAGAACCCTTCGCGGCCGGTCCGCGGTTGACGCTCGCCGATTGCGAGCTGGCGCCGGCTCTGTTCATGCTTCCGAAGATTGCGGCCGCCTATGGCAAACCGGCATTGCTTGAGGCTTATCCGCCGATCGGCCGCTATGTCGCGAGCAACAGCAGCCACCCAGCGATCCGCCGGGTCCTGGAGGAAATGGCGCCAAGCTGGGCGTTCCGCGCGACAGCGTGATGACGTCGCAGCTTGCGTCTTTGCGCCATGGCTGGTTCGCCGCGGTCGATGCGGCGCTCAACCTCGAGCGCCCATTCCTCCGCGTCTTTGCGGCGAAGGTAGGTCTCGTTGACATACTTCCCTTTTCGCCGCACTTGGGCTGCTGGATTTCAGCTTCGTGAAGGTCGCCAAAATGTGTGGGCTCCGTGTCCGCCGAGCCGTCGAAGCGCGGCGAAACGGGTCGAATGATGGCGTAGAAAAGAGTGCACACGACCCAAGCTAGTGGATTGAGATTAAAGAAAAAATGCCATTAAATCAAGAGCTTATATTCAGCGTGGCGCCGATGATGGACTGGACCGACCGGCATTGCCGGTTCTTCCATCGCCTGCTCACGCGCCGCGCGCGACTTTATACTGAGATGGTGACGACCGCTGCTGTGCTGCATGGGGACCGTCGTCGCCTCCTCGCCTTCGAGCCCGCCGAGCATCCTGTCGCCGTGCAGCTTGGCGGATCGGACCCCGCCGATCTCGCCGAGGCGGCCCGGATCTGCGCCGGTTTCGGCTATGACGAGGTGAACCTCAACGTCGGCTGCCCCTCGGAGCGCGTGCAGAATGGCGCTTTCGGCGCGTGCCTGATGCGCGAGCCGGAGCTTGTCGGCGCCTGCGTCGGCGCGATGAAGACCGCCGTCGCCGTTCCCGTGACGGTCAAATGCCGCATCGGCGTCGACGATCAGGACCCCGAAGAGGCGCTTGGCGTTTTCGCGGAAGCCGTCATCGCCGCCGGCGCCGACGCGCTCATCGTGCATGCGCGCAAGGCCTGGCTGAAGGGCCTCTCGCCGAAGGACAACCGCAGCATTCCGCCGCTGGATTACGCGCTTGTGCATGCTCTGAAGCAGCGTTTTCCCACTACGCCCATCGCCATCAAT
>DAITNE010000353.1:0-2797 GCA_036834765.1 Methylocella sp. | reverse complement strand
GGCGGCGGGGAGGAGATTTACGTCATCGACGGCGTGTTCGAGGATGAAAATGGCGTCCACGCGGCCGGTGCCTATCTTCGCGATCCGATCGGATCGGCGCACGCGCCGTTCAGTCCGCATGGCTGCACGCTTTTCGTCAAACTCTGGCAATTCGACAAGGATGACATCGACCGCGTCGAAATCGATACGGCCTCAGGCGAATGGCGGGAAGCGCCGGAGGGCTTCGCGATCCAGCCTTTGCATTATTTTGGCGGCGCGACGACTTTTCTCGTCCGGCTCGACCCGGGCGCGACTTTGAGCCGCACCATCCATCCTGATGGCGAGGAAATCGTCGTTCTCGCCGGCGCCTGCTCCGATGCGGAGGGGACGTATCCGGCGGGCGCATGGATCCGCGATCCCGGCGGACACGGCCAGGATCTTTTTTCCGCGGAAGGATGCACGCTTTTCGTGAAAACGGGCCATCTCGCCGCCGCCGCCGCCAAGGCGCCCGGTCTCGACAGCGCGCAGGCCAGAAGCCGCTGATCAACCGACCGCGATATTTACTCCCGGCTGATCCTGCTCGACTTCGCTCTTCTTATTAAACGCGCCGCCAAGTCCTTCGACGGCAAGTCCTTCCACGCCAAGGATCTGGATCTTCTGCGGGTCCGCCGCGGGCGCATTGAAGAATCCGTGCGCCTTGATCTGTTTGAAGATCTCGAAATGAAGATCGCTGCGCACGCGCGCCATCGTTTCGATGTCGGCGATGAACGCGGCGAGTTCAAAGGTGAGCGCTGAGCCGGACATGCCCGTGAAGAAGATTTGGGGCGTCGGGATCTTCAGCACACGGTCGTTGCCTTTCGCCGCAGCGAACAGCACCTCTCGGACTTTTTCGGGATCGGCCGCACCCGCGACAGTGACCGGGATCACGATGCGCCCGGTGCGGTCGTTGCGGACCAAATTCTTCACGACGCCGGTGATCAGGCTCGAATTCGGAATGATCACCTGGGCGCGGTCGACCGTCTCGATTTCGGTCGAACGAATATTGATGCGGCGAACGAAACCCTGGTCGCCGCCGACGATGATCCAGTCGCCGACGCGCACGGCGCGCTCCCAGAGCAGGATCAGGCCGGATACGAAATTGTTGATGATTGACTGCAGGCCGAAACCAATGCCGACCGAGAGAGCCCCGGCGACGATCGCAAGCTTGTCGAAGCTAAGGCCGAGATAGCCGAGCGCGAGACCGGCCGCGAGGATGAACCCGACATAGCCGAGGCTTGTGGTGATCGAATTGCCCAGCGCGGCGTCGAGCCCGGTATGCGGCAGAAGGCTTCCCTCGAGCCAACGCTGCAGCGCGTGCACCCCCGCCCAGATGAGGCCAAAAATGGCGATGGCGATGACGATTGAGGCCGGCGAAATGACGACGTCGCCGACTTTGAAGCCAAAGAAAGCGGTGCGCAGATCGAACGGGACGTCGGTCGATTGCAAGCCCCAGGGCGTCAGCGCCGCCGCGACGGCGACGAGGAAAAAAGCAAGGCGCAGGGCGCCCGACAGAACGACGCCGAGAAGCTCCAGCGAATTACGCTGCAGGCCGACGCGATTGACCAGCCAATGCCCAAATCGCGCTGTGGGTTTGAAGCCGGTGCCGATCGCTTCTTCGACCAACCGGTTCGCCATGAAAAAAACCGTTACGACGCCGCTGGTCCAGATGACCTGATCGAGGAAGAAACTGGCGAAGGTCGGATAGCCTGTCAGAACGGCGATGACGACGACGATCGCGGCGGCGAGGCCGACGCCGCGCAGGATGGCGAACCAGTTTTGCCGCCGCGTCACCAATGGGCCGAGGCACTCGTCGGCCGAATCGGCGCCGACGCGCCAGAGCCCAAAGGCCAGCGCCGTCGCCGCCAAAAGGGCGCCAAGGCCACGCGTCGCCACCGAAAATGCAAGCGAGGCGTCGATAACGTCGTTCAGGGCTTCGCAGAACCGCGTTATCAGGAGGATACCGGCGACGCTGATGGCGACGCCGACGAGCCGCGAAGCGGCGGCGTCGCTGATCGGCGGCAGGCGCCAGTTTGGCCGCGTCGGCGCGAGCAGGCCGCGCGCGAGGCCGAACGTCATCGCGATGCGCGCGACATCGACGCCGACCGCGTCGAACACCGATTGGATCCGCAAGCTCGTGAGATTGGCGGCGTCGAGCCCGTAGATCACCATGTAGGTCAAGGCGATCGGGGGAACGGCGATGACGAGCGCGACCCACCACGCGCCGAGAATTTTCAGGAAGCGGCTCGGCTCGGCGATCGCCTGGCTGCGCGCGAAAAAGCGCAACGAGAGCCGCGCAAACGGGATGTAGGCGAGAAAGATGGCCGGAAGGCCAAGCCAGAACGCCAGCCGGGTCCAGCCTTCGAAACGGGCGTTGATCCGCGCCGCCCAATCGCCGAACAATTTGACGACGTCGCCGATGTTCCCCGGCGCCTCGCGCCAGACGTCTCTCCACAGCGCGGCGTCGGCGATGCTGGTCGAGCGCTGGAAGAGGGACGTCGTGAACAGGGCGCGCCGCCGCGCGGCGATGTTCGTCTTCATCTGCTCGGCCCGGACGGAGAGCAGCTTGGCGCGCTTCAAAAGCTCGTCGGCGTTGCTGAAACTCTGCTGCTGGGCGGTGCGCTCATCGGTGACGCTGGGATTTTCGGGCGGCGATTTATCGTCCGGCGGCGGTCCCAGTTGGTCCAGCCGCGCCTTGATTTCCGTCAGGCGCGGCGCGACCTTTTCCGCGGCGGCGTTGACGGAGTCGGCTATCGGCGCAATCAGCTGACGCGCGGCGACG
>DAITNE010000352.1:0-2810 GCA_036834765.1 Methylocella sp. | reverse complement strand
GATTAACCGGCGTCGTCCCCGGCGCCGCGACCGGCGTGCTGACCGCAGGGCCGGAATAATAGCAAAGCGCGTAGGAGAAGGTCAGGCCTATCGGCGACCGGCAGGCGAGAAAATTCTCGTTTTTGACCAGAATGTCCGCTGCGGCCGGGCCGAAATAGGTCGTGTAAAGGCTGTTATAGTGGAAGGGATAGGGAATGCTCATGCCCGCCTGGCCATAAAGGCCAAGCGAGCCTCTCATGCCGAACAGGCCGCTCGCGCTATATTGGGCGGAGGCCGCACCGGCCCCAAGGCAAAATATCGCGACGAAGCAAAGAAGCCGAGCAATCGGCGCCGCCCACCGCGGAAAAACGGCGCCGGCTTGGCTCGCCATGCCCATAGGATGACCTCGAATGTGAAATTTTTCGAATAATATCAGATATCAACTATGTATTACTAGCCCGCCGCGCAATCCTCTATCGCCAATAATTGCGTCACCTGTTTAGGCAGCTCGCCCCCCGTGATTTCATAGCCCGCGACGCGCAGAATCGCCTGCGCCGGACTCATCGTCACCGCAAGCCGCGTATAGGGGTTGAGGACGGGCGGCTTCACCCAATCGAAATCCGGGCGCGACAGGAGCCCCGAACAACGGCCAAGCGCGTCGCGGCGGGCGCGGCATCGCGCGGTCGCGACCTCCGGCGAGCTTGTCAGAAAATAATCGGCCGAGACGCGCGCTTCCCATCTCGGATGTTTCCGCACCCAGTCGTTGGCGACGCTCGCCTCGTTCTCATGCGTTTCAAAACCCGTCTCGGTCCGCTCGATCACGCAGCGCTCGCCTGGCGCGCAACCGATGAGCACATAGATCACCGGCCGCGCCACAGGCGTGCTCTCCAGCGCGGATTTCGCGGCGCCATAGGTTGCGCAATTCTCAAACACCTGCCGCAGCAACTGATCCGGCGGTATGTGGCGGATGCTCGACAATGTGTGAAGCGCGTTGGCCGCTAGGTCGTAAGCGCGAAGCCAGGGATGCTGCGTGCGCCGCCACATCGGCGCCTGGTTTATGCAGGCGGCGAAGCGGCGCGGCGCCATCGCAGTCAGCGCGCCAACATAGCCCGGCCAGGTGACGTTGAAATATTCGCCCGCGGGCGCCGCGCAGCGGAGGACATCGACGTGGCCCCCCATGCCGTGGAAAGGCCAATCAAGCGTGCGCGCGAGCCAGGCCGCGCCGTCTTCCTCGCGCGCGAGCGCGGTGCAGCCCCATTGATAGGACCCGTTGAGCAGCCAGACGCCCGAATAGCCGAGCGTCGCGGCGATTTGCGCGATCTCGGCTACATAGGGCGAGCGCGACCGGCAGAGCCAGCGGCGCGCGGCCTCGTCCAGCGCCGGCACGAATGGCGCCGCCGCACCCGGCAGGGACCTGAGGCAATCGTCGCGCAAGGCGCGCGCGCGAAGCCGGCGCAGCTCGGCATGCCGCAGCGGGCCGCCTGCGCCGACGTCGATCACGGGGACCGCCGGCAAGCCGCCGCTCGCGGAGCGCGCATTGCTCGTCGCCATCGCAACTTCCCCGGCTGTTTCAGGCTCCAAGGCGCCGCCGCGCCGTTTACGAAAACAAATATCCCCAGCCCATAATAGAGCGGCCACAAGAGGAACTTGTCATCTGAATCGTGATGGCGCTCGTTGTCCACCCCGACTAAATCACCCCCGCTGCGATGTTGATCGTCAGCGCCAGCACCGCGCTGTTGAAGAAGAAAGCCAAAATGGAATGCGCAAGCGAGACACGGCGCATTTCCTTCGAGGTGATCTCGACGTCGGCGGTCTGCGAGGCGACGCCGATGATGAAGGAAAAATAGACGAAGTCCAAATAATCGGGATGGTCGGTGCAGGGAAAATGCAGCCCGCCGGCGTCCCTTGGCTCCTTGCCGGGGTCCTGCTCCACCTCATCGAAATATTCATGCGCATAATGCGACGCATAGATGAGATGGATGAAGAACCAGGCGCTGAGGATCGTCGCCCCGGCCAGCCCAACATGCAGCCCCTTTGTCAGCCCGGTCATGTCCTTGGTGGCGGCGAGCTGCGCGACGATGGCGCCGATCGAGGCGATCGCGGCGAAACTCGTCAGAACGAGAATGAAAAACCGTCCCTCATCGCTGTCGCGGGCGCGACGGCGCATCGACGCCGTGGTCGCATTGTAGAACATGATGGCGGAGAGGATGAAATAAAGCCACGTGCCCGCGTTCCAGGCGAGCAACAGGCGCGTTGCGCTATGCATCGGCGGCAGGAAATAGCCGACTACCACGCCGAACAGCAGCGCGATGAAAAGGCGCGGATGGCCCCGGACGGTCCCATAGGGATATTCAAGTCGTCCCCACATTTGGCGATCCTTCTGGCTTAGATCACGATGGTTTTGGATCGAACCGATCCAAAATCATGAACGTGATCGATTCTAATAGCCAGGAGCGGGATGCGGGCGGAAAAGTGCTGGACACTTTTCCTTCATCCCACTCTGGCACTCGCGCTAACTGGCCCGCGCAGCCACGAAGCGCGCGGCTTCTTTTAGGATCGACGCGTCACACCCTTGTGAAAGCGAATCGAGCGCGGCGATGGCTTCCGCGGCGAGCCTGTCGCGCCGCAGCCGCGCGGCCTCGAGCCCAAGCGCTGCGACCAGCGTCGCCTTGTTGCGCTCGGCGTCCTTGCCGGCCCGTTTGCCGAGAACCGCCTCATCGGCTTCGACATCCAGAATGTCGTCGGCGACCTGAAACGCCGCGCCAAGCGCATGGCCGTAGGCCGACAGCGCCGCGCGCGCCTTCGCATCGGCCTTGCCGAGGATTGCGCCG
>DAITNE010000351.1:0-2813 GCA_036834765.1 Methylocella sp. | reverse complement strand
CGCCGTTTCGGTGACGGGCGGACACCTTGGCGCGGGCCTTGGCGTCGTCGAACTGACCGTGGCGCTGCACTATGTCTTCGATACGCCGAGCGACCGGATCATCTGGGACGTCGGCCATCAGGCCTATCCGCACAAGATCCTCACCGGCCGGCGCGACCGCATCAGGACGCTGCGCCGCGGCGGCGGCCTGTCCGGCTTCACTAAACGCTCGGAAAGCGAATATGATCCGTTCGGCGCCGCGCATTCCTCGACGTCGATCTCAGCCGGCCTCGGCATGGCCGTCGCCAATACGCTGTCCGGCAAACAGGGCAACGTCGTCGCGGTGATCGGCGACGGTGCGATGTCGGCCGGCATGGCTTATGAGGCGATGAACAACGCCGGCGCGATGCATTCGCGCCTCATTATCATCTTGAACGATAACGAGATGTCGATTGCTCCCCCGGCGGGCGCGCTTTCGTCTTATCTCGCGCGTCTCGTGTTCGGCGGCGCCTACCGCTCCGTGCGCGAGGTGGCGAAGCAGCTCGGCCGCCTGCTGCCGCGCTTCGTCTACGACAGGGCGCGCAAAACGGAGGAGTTCGCGCGCAATTTCTGGGCGGGCGGAACGCTGTTCGAGGAGCTTGGCATCTATTATGTCGGTCCCATCGACGGACACAATC
The DNA here is from genome assembly GCA_036834765.1 of Methylocella sp. Classification (GTDB taxonomy): domain Bacteria; phylum Pseudomonadota; class Alphaproteobacteria; order Rhizobiales; family Beijerinckiaceae; genus Methylocapsa. Next base: position 2,157 of record DAITNE010000351.1, on the reverse strand, counting down.
TCGACCAGATGCTGCCTGTCCTCAAGAACGTCCGCGATTTCAAGGAGACGGGACCGATTCTCGTCCATGTCGTGACGCAGAAGGGCAAGGGCTACGCTCCGGCCGAAGCGACGAAGGATAAATATCACGCCGTCAATATGTTCGACGTCGTCACCGGCAAGCAGGTGAAGCCGAAGCCCAACGCGCCGGTCTATACGACGGTGTTCGCGGAAGCGCTGGTCAAGGAGGCGCAGAAGGACGACAAGATTCTCGCGATCACCGCCGCCATGCCGAGCGGCACGGGGCTCGATATCTTCCAGAAGGCGTTCCCGGAGCGCACCTTCGATGTCGGCATCGCCGAGCAGCATGCGGTGACCTTCGCCGCCGGCCTCGCCACCGAAGGCTACAAGCCGTTCTGCGCCCTCTATTCGACCTTCCTCCAGCGCGGTTACGATCAGGTCGTGCATGACGTCGCGATCCAGAATCTTCCCGTGCGCTTCGCCATCGACCGGGCCGGCCTCGTCGGCGCCGACGGGGCGACTCATGCGGGATCGTTCGACGTCTGCTTCCTCGGCATCCTGCCGAACATGGTGGTGATGGCGGCGGCGGACGAAGCCGAACTCGTACATATGGTCGCAACCGCCGCGGCCTACGACGCGGGTCCGATCGCCGTGCGCTATCCGCGCGGCGAAGGGATCGGCGTCGAGATGCCGCTGGAAGGAAAGCCGCTGGAGATCGGCCGCGGCCGCATCCTGCGCGAAGGGTCCAAGGTCGCCATTCTTTCGTTCGGCGCCCGCCTCGCCGAAGTCCTGAAGGCGGCGGAAGACCTCGCCGGCTACGGCGTCTCGACGACGGTCGCGGACGCCCGCTTCGCCAAGCCGCTTGACGTCGATCTCCTGATGCGCCTCGCCGCCAATCATGAAGTGCTGATCACCATAGAGGAAGGCTCGGTCGGCGGCTTCGGCTCGTTCGTGGCGCAGAAGCTTCTCGAGGAAGGCGCGCTCGACGGCGCGGGCAGGCTCAAATTCCGCTCGATGGTGCTGCCCGATGTCTTTCTCGACCACGACAAGCCGGAAGCGCTCTATGCGCAGGCGGGCCTCGACGCCAAGGCGGTGGTCGCCAAGGTGCTTTCGACGCTCGGCCGCGAGAGCGACGCGCTGAAAAGCCGGATCGCCTAGGGCGCGCGTGCAAGCAGGACTGCGTGAATTGAGAGCAGTCCCGGTTACATATGAGCCGACCCGAATGGCCCGCCAGCGCGCCGACCGCGCCCTCGTCGAACGAAAATTGTTCGAAAGCCGCGCCAAGGCGCAGGAGGCGATCGCGGCGGGCGGCGTGCGCGCCGACGGCAGGCTCGTGCGCAAGGCGTCCGAACTGATCGACGCCGGCGCCAGCATCGAAGCCGCGCCGCCCTACCCCTGGGTGTCGCGCGGCGGCGTCAAGCTCGCCGCGGCGCTCGACGCTTTCGGCTTCGATCCGGCGGGGCTTATCTGTCTCGATATCGGCGCCTCGACCGGCGGCTTCGCCCACGTTCTCCTTGCCCGCCGCGCCGCGGCGGTCATCGCCGTCGACGTCGGACGCGGACAATTGCACCCTGACATCGCCGGCGATCCGCGCGTCACGTCCCGTGAGGCGACCGACGCGCGCGGTCTCGAGCCGGACGATCTGCCGCAGCCGCCGCAGTTCCTCACATGCGACGTGAGCTTCATTTCACTTATCCTCGTCCTGCCGGCCGTGCTCCCATTGGCCGCGCCGGACGCCAAGCTCATCGCGCTGATCAAGCCGCAATTCGAGGCGGGACCGGGCCATGTCGTCAAGGGCATCGTCAAGAAGCCTCTCGTGCATGACGAAGTCTGCAGGCGGATCGAGGCCTTGATCCATTCTCTAGGCTGGCGGATCGATGGCCTGATCCCCTCACCGATCGAAGGCGGCGACGGCAACCGCGAATTTCTCATCGGCGCCAGCCGGCAATGATCCATTTGAACGCGCGACTTCAGATCGAAAGGCTCGGCGCGCGGGGCGAGGGCGTCGCGATCGGCCCTGACGGCGCGGGGTTCGTCCCCTATGCCCTGCCCGGCGAGGCCATCGTCGCGGAAGTCGATGGCGCGCGTGGAAAACTCGTCGAGGTCCGGACGCCGAGCCCCGACCGCGTCCAGCCGTTTTGCCGCTATTTTGCACGCT
>DAITNE010000350.1:0-2814 GCA_036834765.1 Methylocella sp. | reverse complement strand
CGCGAGCACCAGCGCTTCGCCATTGGCGTTGTCCGCCCGCGCGCGGAAAATGAACCGCTCCGCCTCGCCTGGCGGATAGGGGTGCGGGATCGCGGCGGTCATACGCGCGGTTTCGGGAAGGCTGGCGAAACTCTTGATCGCGGGCGCATCGCCGGCGCGGGGCCAGCGCAGCCAAAGCCTTTTCGTTTCAAGGCGGAAGATGTCGTCGCAGGTGAGATCAGGGAACATAAGGACTCCGGCTGGCGAACCAAAGCGGTCCGGCGCGTTGAAGAGCTTCGTTTCTTTTCGTCCTGCGCCAACCTCCTCTACAGGTTCCCGATCCGGCCAGGTTCGCCGGAGGCCGCTTTATTCCGCGGCTTCAGCTTTCGGCGCAGCGACGACCGACACAAACGCGCGGCCATTGCCTTTGGTCACGAACTTGATTTTGCCCTCGGTCAGGGCGAACAGCGTATGGTCGGTGCCGATGCCGACATTGGCGCCGGGATGCCAGGTCGTGCCGCGCTGGCGCACAATGATGTTGCCGGCGACCACCGCTTCGCCGCCGAATTTCTTGACGCCAAGACGCCGTCCCTTGGAGTCGCGGCCGTTGCGGGATGAACCGCCTGCCTTTTTATGCGCCATCGATCTGGCTCCCAAATCATTTTGCGGTGAAAGCGCCGGTCAGCGCATCGCCTGTTTGCGTCGAATATTTGTTGGGCCTCGACGGTTGCAAGAGCAGCGAGCTCTCCAGCGCGTCAAGCAAATCCCGTTCCGCTTCGCGGCTTACGCCTCGGGCGCGCCGCCGCCGCCTGCGCCGAGCGAGGTGATGCGCACCAGCGTCAGATCCTGACGGTGGCCGCGCTTACGCTTGGAATTCTGCCGCCGCCGCTTCTTGAAGGCGATAACTTTCGGTCCGCGCTTCTGTTCGACGATCTCGCCGGAGACGCTTGCGCCTTCGATGAAGGGCGCGCCGACGCGCGGCTCGCCGTCGCCGCCGAGCATGAGCACGTTGTCGAAGGTCACGGCGTCGCCGGGATTTCCGGCGAGGGTCATGACCGTGATGGCGTCGCCGGCACTGACGCTATATTGTTTGCCGCCGGTTTTGATGACTGCGAACATTCTTTTTCCTCATGTTCGATCCGGCGCTTTCCGGATTGGCGTCCGGAGGCCAGCTTTTTGGCAGTTGCCGAAAAGTGCAGTTGCGACTGTTCGAGGCTCGATTTTCGCGGCTTCAGCCCGAGCTTTTGGCGAGAGCCTTAGGACTTGGCCTTTGGGCCTGTCCTTCGGACGCGCTCCACAGGGAGCGGCGATCCGGGCCGCGCAACGAAAAAACGCGGCATGAACGCCGCGCCGAGATGGAGGGTGGGTTACAGAACCCCTTCGCTTTTGTCAACCGGCTCTTGGACGCGCGGGGCCGCTTCGCCGGGATGCGCCGCATTTGGGCCATCTTCGGCGGGCTTTGTCTTCCATTGTCTTTCATGGGCGCCTTTCATGGGCTGCGGCCCGCTGGCGCGCGCGCGATTCGGCGTCCAAGTCCGGGAAAGGATTGATCCTTAAAGGTCCTGCGCATAATAGGCGCGGTTTTGGCGCGCCAAAGGCGAGTGCGGAATGGTGAGCGGCGGCCGCGAACGCGCCGCGCGACCAATCGGTGGAGAAGAGCAGCGCGTTGGCCAGGGTCAGAAAATCTCCATGACGATCAATGCGCCAATCGATGCGCCCATGCACGGTTATCGCGTTGCGCCGGGCCCGTGGTTCAGCCGCGCGCAGCGACCCGTGGAGCTTGGCCATGAACCGGCGATCGAGGCCGACGGCGCGCGGCATTCCTCGTTCGACCGCAAGCGCGTCTCGCTGCGCTGGTTCGCGGGCACGATTCTCACCGGCCTCTCCGGCGGCGCGCTGATCGGCGCGGCGATTTACGCCTCGCTCGGCAATCAGTCCTTCGTCGCCGAGCCGCCCTCCCTCGCGCCGCGCAAGGAGATCGTGCTCGATTTCGGCGTCGATCAGCACAAGTCGGACCGGCTGGTCAAATCGGTCGACATCGTCGCCGCGAAGCAGACCTTCCGGGCGCCGACCGCGATCAAGGTCGGCGACAAGGAGGTCATGAAGGTCCACACCTTCACGCGCGTCGAGACGACGCTGCTCCTGAACAGCGCCGGATTCGCCGAGGATGTGCCGCCCTATAACCCGCTGAAGGTCCTCGCCGACGCGCGCAATCCGATCGACGCGGCGCCGGAGCCGGTTCAGGACGACGCCGAGGTGTCATGGTCGACGAAAGACATCGCCGTCGACACCCTGTCGCCGATCGGGCTCAGCGTCGACGAGGTTCAGGCGCAGGTCGCCGAGCAGCTGAAGAATACGGCGGAAGCCGGGGCGCGGGAGATCGCGCTGCCGCCGCAGCTGCTCCTCATGCGCACCAGCCGCACCAATTTCCCCGGCATGCTCGCCTATGCGAATCCTGGGGACCAGATCAAGACGACGCCGTTCTCGGCGATCGAGGTCCGCATGGTTCCCGAAAACTTGTCGAACGTGCCGCGTTCGCCGCAAACGTCCCAGGACCGGGAGACGGACGAGCGTCTGGTCGTCGTCCGCCACGGCGAGGGGCTTGAGGACGTCCTGCGCAGCGCAGGCGTGAGCCGGCCGAAGATCGCCGCCGTGATCGCCGCCTTCGGGCTGAAGCCCGGCGAATCCGTCGCTCCCGAAGGGCGCCGCGTGAAACTGCTTTTCGCCGATCTCGACGGTTCCGGCCAGCCAACGACGCTGGCCCGCGTCTCCGTCTACGCCGACGAGACCGTGGAGAGCGGCGTCGCCATCGACGACCACGGCAATTACGTGCGC
>DAITNE010000349.1:0-2823 GCA_036834765.1 Methylocella sp. | reverse complement strand
CCCGGCCGCCGCACATCGAGATATGCGGAATGCCCGCAAAGCGGCTGGCCTCAAGGATCGAGAACCCGCGCGGCGCGAGCGCTTGCCTGCCATCGGGGTAGCCTATGGTCACGGCGCGAAAACGACGTTGATGCCATTCCCGCGCGCCGCTCAGCGCGAATACGGCCCCGACAAGGCCAAGGTAGATCAGGATCAATGTCTCGCCGATCCGCGAGAGCGCCGCCGTCTGCTCAGGCGTCTGGAGCTTGAAGCTTGCGAGGAAAGCCTGGTCCTGCGCAGCCCTGGCGTCGAAATCGTGGCCTGCGTCAATGATGCCGCTGATAGCGAGGACCGGGATCAAGGTGGCGAGGATGGCGAGCATCGGCATCCATCGCGGATACCAGGGTTTGAAGCGGATCGCGCTGCGCAGCCCGATGCAGCCGTGAATCCAGAGCACGAGCAACAGAAGGAACTGACGCGGCAGGCCGACAAAGGGAGACAGAAACCAGTAGCGGTAAATCAGCCACGGATAGGTCAGGGGGAGGCCGAACAGAAGGTAGCCGAGCCGAACATTGGTCGCATGGATGATGATGAGCGGCGGGATGGAGAGGCCGAGCAGAATTTGCGCAAGTTCGGATGACGGAATCCAGAGATGACGGCGGCGAAAGATGGCGTAAAGGCCAAGCCCGCCATGGATGAGCAGCGATCCGTAAAGCAGCGTCTGGCCTACCGCCGTGCGCCACGGCCACAACAAGACGAGCCGCACCGCGTCCATCGCGGGGAGGCGCAGGATGCCGCAGGCGTGGTTCAGGAAATGGCTCGTCGCGAAACTGAACAGGATGAGGCCTGTCGTCAGGCGAAGCGTGCGCACGATCGGCGGATGGCGCCGGGTGGTCGCGCCGGCGCTGGCGAGCGGCGCCATCGATGCTTCCGTCAACCCTTTTCCCCCAATCGCAGCCGGATCCGCCTTCGCCGCAAACCCCGGGTCGCGCTCACGCGGCTGAACGATGATCCTATCCGAAAACGCGGCATTCTTCTAAGATCGTGGCCGCTAAGATCATGACGCCGCCGCGCAGCCATTGCTTGATCATTCCCTGATCGTTCCCTAGGTCAGGATGAATGGTCCGCCATTTTGAAAAATGCTGTAAACGAGGCTCGTTCGCTCCACTCCCGTTTCGAGGAAGTTTTTGGCTCAAATGGCGCCTCCCCTTTTGTTGTTGCAGACGATTGCGCTGACCCTTGGCGGCCGGCCTCTGCTCGAGGACGCGAATCTTTCCGTGTCGGAGGGCGAGCGACTATGTCTCGTCGGCCGCAACGGCTCCGGCAAATCGACGCTCCTCAAAATCGCGGCCGGCCTCATCGAGTGCGACGGCGGAACGCGCTTCATCCAGCCTGACGCCAGCGTTCGCTATCTGCCGCAGGAGCCCGATCTCTCCGCTTATGCGAGCGCTTTCGCCTATGTCGAGGCGGGGCTCGGGCCGACGGATGATCCCCATCGGGCGAGACAGCTCCTCAACGAACTCGGCCTCAGCGGGGACGAAGATCCGGCGCGTCTTTCCGGCGGCGAGGCGCGCCGCGCGGCGCTCGCGCGGGTGATGGCGCCTGAACCCGACATTCTGCTGCTCGACGAGCCGACGAACCATCTCGATCTCCCCGCCATCGAGTGGCTCGAGGCCGAACTCAAGGGGTTGCGCTCGGCGCTTGTCATCATCAGCCATGATCGACGGTTCCTGCAAAATCTGTCGCGGAGCACGGTCTGGCTCGATCGCGGCCGCACCCGAACCCTCTCGCGCGGCTTTGCCGAGTTTGAGGCCTGGCGCGACCAGGAACTCGAAGAAGAGGAGCGCCAGCAGCACAAGGTCGACCGCAAGATCGTCGCCGAGGAGCATTGGCTGCGCTATGGCGTCACGGCGCGGCGCAAGCGCAACCAGAAGCGGCTCGCTGGGCTAAACGCGATGCGCAGCGAGCGGCGCCGGCGCCAGGGCGCGGCGGGCGATGCCAGGCTCATTGCGAGCGAAGGCAAGACGTCTGGCAAGCTCGTCATCGAAGCCGAGGCCATATCGAAATCCTTCGGCGAGGGGACGATCGTCGAGGGCTTCTCCGCGCGCATCCTGCGCGGCGATCGCCTTGGCGACATCGGCGCCAATGGCGCGGGCAAGACGACGCTCATAAACATCCTCACGGGCGCGCTCGCGCCCGATTCCGGTCATGTCCGGCTCGGCGCAAACGTCGAACTGGCGAGCCTCGACCAGGGCAGGGCGAGCCTTGATCCGCTGACTGTCTTGAAGGATGCGCTGACCGGCGGCGGCAGCGATTTCGTCGAGATCAACGGGGAGCGCAAGCATGTCATCGGCTATATGAAGGATTTTCTGTTCGGCCCGGAGCAGGCGCGCACGCCGATCGGGAAGCTGTCCGGCGGCGAGCGTGGCCGGCTCACGCTAGCGAGAGCCCTGGCGCGGCCCTCGAACCTGCTTGTTCTCGACGAACCGACCAACGACCTCGACCTTGAGACGCTCGACCTCCTGCAAGAAATGCTCGGCGACTACAAAGGCACGCTGGTGATCGTCAGCCATGACCGCGATTTTCTCGATCGCGTCGCGACCTCGGTGCTGCTCGCCGAAGGCCGTGGCCGCTGGGTCGAATATGCGGGCGGCTATTCCGACATGGTGGCGCAGCGTGGCGCAGGCGTCGGAACGGCTCCCGTCGTTTCGGCCGCCGCCGCGACCAAGCCAAAAGCCGCGCCGCAGCCGCGCGACAAGCCCGCCGCCAAAGCGCGCCTGAGTTTCAAGGAAAAGCACGCGCTCGACGCGCTTCCCACGCGCATGGAGGCGTTGCGCGGGCGGA
>DAITNE010000348.1:0-2836 GCA_036834765.1 Methylocella sp. | reverse complement strand
CGCATCAAGCTCAAGCACCTATACCCTGCGCTTTAGATGAATCGGGCGACTAGGCCCATCAACGCATGACCGATTCGCACCGAACGATCATGCGTCTCCCCGCCCCACGCGCAAGAAAGGCGTCACGATGCGGACCGTTCTCGTAACCCTGATTTTGGCCGCGGCGGTGTTGATTTCCGTAACGGCCTTCGGCCTCTTCGCCGCGACCATCGCCGAAAAGGACCACGCGGCCCACGTGATCATCGGCGAACCCCCAGGGTCGCCGCTCGCCTCGGCGGCCTATGGCGGAGAGACTCCCGCGAGCTGACGCGGCGCGCCGAGACCCGCCTTCGGCTGCGCGCCGCGCAACCGCCGCCGGATCTTTTCAGATCTTGAGGGCGCCCTTCACTTCGATCAGCTGATCGCGTTTCTCGCCGGCGAGGCGCCGTCCCTCGTCCGTCTTTGCGCGGGCGACTTCGTCTTCGGCGTCCTCGATGTCGGCGGCGATTTGCGAGGCGTCGAGCTCATCGAGCGGTACGGCGCGGTCGGCAAGAATGGTGAGGCCGGCGGGAGCGACGTCGGCGAACCCGCCAGGCACGAAAAAGCGCAGCGTCTTTGATGGCGATTCCAGAATGTCAACGACGCCCGGCTTCAACGTCGACATCAGGGGCGCATGATCCTTAAGGACGGTGAACTGGCCCTCGGTTCCTGGCACGACGACGGATTGCACTTCGCCCGAAAAAACGAGCCTTTCAGGCGACACTAGTTCGAAATGAAAGTCCGCCATGGCGCGTCCCCGAAACTGATTGAGCTGATCCGACCGGCCGCCCGGCCGCGTGAGTCCGCCGTGGCGCTATTTTCTCCGCGCAGACAATCGTCACGCCGCTTCGGCCGCAAGCCTTTCGGCCTTCTCGACCGCCTCTTCGATCGATCCGACCATATAGAAGGCGGCTTCCGGCAAATGATCGTACTTGCCTTCGACGAGCCCCTTGAAGCCCTTGATCGTGTCGGCGAGCGAGACGAGCTTGCCGGGCGAGCCAGTGAAGACCTCCGCGACATGGAACGGCTGCGACAGAAAACGCTCGATCTTGCGGGCCCGGGCGACGGTCAATTTGTCTTCTTCCGACAATTCATCCATCCCGAGGATGGCGATAATATCCTGCAGGCCCTTGTAGCGCTGCAGAAGCTGCTGGACCTGGCGCGCGACGGCGTAATGCTCCTCGCCGACGACGAGAGGCGAGAGCATGCGCGAGGTCGAATCGAGAGGATCGACGGCGGGATAGATTCCCTTTTCGGCGATCGAGCGCGACAGCACCGTCGTCGCGTCGAGATGGGCGAAGGACGTCGCCGGCGCCGGATCGGTCAAATCGTCGGCCGGCACGTAGATCGCCTGCACCGATGTGATCGAGCCTTTGTGCGTCGTGGTGATGCGCTCCTGCAACATGCCCATGTCGGTCGCGAGCGTCGGCTGATAGCCGACCGCCGAAGGAATACGCCCGAGCAGCGCCGACATTTCGGAGCCGGCTTGCGTGAAGCGGAAAATATTGTCGACGAAGAACAGCACGTCCTGGCCCTTGTCGCGGAAATCCTCGGCGACCGTCAGGCCGGTCAGGGCCACCCGCGCGCGCGCGCCCGGCGGCTCGCTCATCTGGCCATAGACCAGCGCGCATTTCGATCCCGCGGCCGAGCCGTCGTGTTCGCGCGGGTTCAAGTTCACGTGCGATTCGATCATCTCGTAATAGAGATCGTTGCCTTCGCGGGTGCGTTCGCCGACGCCCGCGAAGACGGAATAACCGCCATGCGCCTTTGCGACATTATTTATGAGCTCCATGATCAGCACGGTCTTGCCGACGCCCGCGCCGCCGAAGAGGCCGATCTTGCCGCCTTTGGCGTAGGGGGCGAGGAGATCGACGACCTTGATGCCGGTGACGAGGATCTGCGCCTCCGTCGCCTGTTCGGCATAGCTCGGCGCTGGTTGATGAATGGCACGATAGTCGGTCGCCTGAATGGGACCCGCCTCATCGACAGATTCGCCGATCACATTCATGATGCGGCCGAGCGTGCCCTCGCCGACCGGAACCGTGATGGGGGCGCCGGTGTCGCGCACCGGCTGTCCGCGCGTCAGGCCCTCTGAAACGTCCATGGCGATGCAGCGCACCGAATTCTCGCCGAGATGCAGGGCGACTTCGAGCACCAGCCGGTTGCCGCCGTTTTCGGTCTCCAGCGCATTGAGGATTTCGGGCAGATGTCCGTCGAACTTCACGTCGACGACGGCGCCGATGACCTGCGTGATGTGGCCTGTTGGCGTATTCGTTGCGGCGTCAGCCATGCTCGTTCCCTTGCTGTCCTCGAGGCTCAAAGCGCTTCGGCGCCGGAGATGATCTCGATAAGCTCTTTCGTGATCATCGCCTGCCGCGAGCGGTTATACTGCATCGTCTGCTTCTTGATCATTTCGCCGGCGTTACGGGAGGCACTGTCCATCGCGCTCATTCGCGCGCCCTGTTCGGAAGCGGCGTTTTCGAGCAGCGCGCGCAAAATCTGAATCGACACATTGCGCGGCAAAATATTCGCCAGGACTTCGTCTTCGTCCGGCTCGTAGTCGTAGGACGCCTGCGCCGCGGCGGGCGACCCCTCGCCGAGGTTCAGCGGAATGAGCCGCAGCGCCGTCGGAATCTGCGAAATGACTGAATTGAAACGCGCGAAGAACACAGTGCAGACGTCGAACTCGCCGCCCGCAAACAGCGCGACGATCTTGCGCCCAATAGCGTCGGCGTTGTTGAAGCCGAGCTGCTTGACGCCGCGCAGGTCGATGAATTCGATAATCTCGCGCGCGAATTGGCGGCGAAGAATGTCGTAG
>DAITNE010000347.1:0-2837 GCA_036834765.1 Methylocella sp. | reverse complement strand
TCACCGCCTTCGGCTGGGCGACGCCGCAGGAAATCGACGACATCATGGCGCTGGCCATCCGCGTCAATGATTTCCTCACCGGCCTGTTTCTTGGCGTCGGCATTCGTCTGGTCGATTTCAAGATGGAGTGCGGCCGGCTCTGGGAAGGCGACATGATGCGCATCGCCGTCGCCGACGAGATTTCGCCGGACTCCTGCCGGCTGTGGGACATCAAGTCCAACGACAAGCTCGACAAGGACCGCTTCCGCCGCGATCTTGGCGGCGTCGTCGAGGCCTATACGGAAGTCGCGCGCCGGCTTGGCATCCTGCAGGAAAATGAACAACCCCGCGCGAGCGGCCCGAAACTCGTTCGCTAAGGTTGTCGGCGGGGGCTGTCCCGCCTCCCCACAGGCGAAATGGAAAAGCCGGATTTGCAGCGAGCCGCAAATCCAACGCTGCGGAGGCTTCGGCCTCCGTTTTCGTTTCAGAGATTTTTCTTCGTTCCAGGATTTATTGCGCGCAGACGCATCGACTGGATGGCGAGAGCATGGAGTTGAGATGAAAGCCCGGGTCGTCGTCACGCTCAGAAGCGGCATCCTCGATCCGCAAGGCAAAGCCATTGAAGGGGCGCTCAAGTCGCTCCATGTCGACGGGATCAAGAGCGTGCGGCAGGGCAAGATCTTCGACGTCGAACTCGACGCCGTCGATCGCGGCGCGGCCGAAGCCCTGCTGCGCGAGGCCTGCGAAAAGCTTCTGGCTAATCAGGTCGTCGAGGACTTTCAGGTGGAGATCCCTTAGAGAGTGTTTGAAACTGACGCTTTGCATCAAAGCCCTCATGGTGAGGAGATCGCGCAGCGATCGTCTCGAACCACGAGGGCGTCGCCCCGCTCTGAATACATCCTTCGAGACGGCCTTTCAGGCCTCCTCAGGATGAGGAACGCGTTATGAACGCCGCGGTTATTCTCTTTCCCGGCTCCAACCGCGAAGGCGACGTCCTGCGCGCCCTTTCGGCGCATGGCGCGCCAAAGATCGTCTGGCACGGCGAGAGCGAATTGCCGCGCGGAACCGATCTCGTCGTGCTGCCGGGCGGGTTCTCCTATGGCGATTATCTGCGCTGCGGCGCGATCGCAGCCCATGCGCCGGTCATGGCGGCGGTGCGCGCCCACGCCGAGCGCGGCGGCCTCGTCCTCGGCATCTGCAACGGGTTCCAGATTCTCGTCGAATTCGGGCTTCTGCCGGGCGTGCTCATGCGCAACGAAAATCTGCGCTTCATCTGCCGCATGCAGCACATCCGCGTCGAGCGCAGCGACACCAAATTCGCCGCGCAATATAAGCAAGGCCAATCGATCAAAGTCGCCATCGCCCATGGCGAAGGCAATTATACCGCCGACGCCGAGACGATCGCCCGGCTCGAGGGCGACGGCCGCGTCGCCTTCCGCTATTGCGACGCGCATGGCAAGCTCGCCAAAAGCGCCAATCCCAACGGCTCGACGCACGCCATCGCGGGAATCTACTCGGAGCGCTTCAACGTGCTGGGCCTGATGCCGCATCCGGAGAATCTGATCGATCCGCTGGTCGGCGGGATTGATGGTCGGGGGCTTTTCGCGAGCCTCGCCGCGGCGACGGCGGCCTGAGGGCGCGGAATGTCACAGAGCGAAGAACCCGCGATCACCCCCGACCTCGTCGCCGCGCACGGCCTGAAGCCCGATGAATATGAGCGGATCCTCGCGCTCATCGGCCGGGTTCCGACCTTCACCGAGCTCGGCATTTTTTCGGCGATGTGGAACGAGCATTGCTCGTACAAATCGTCGCGGCTGCATCTGCGCGGCCTGCCGACCAAGGCGCCCTGGGTGATCCAGGGGCCGGGGGAAAACGCCGGCGTCATCGACATCGGCGACGGCGAGGCCTGCGTCTTCAAGATGGAGAGCCACAACCACCCCTCCTATATCGAGCCGTTTCAGGGCGCGGCGACCGGCGTCGGCGGCATCCTGCGCGACGTCTTCACCATGGGCGCGCGCCCGGTCGCCTGCCTCAATCTTTTGCGCTTCGGCGCGCCGGAGCATCCGAAGACGCGCCATCTCGTCGCAGGCGTCGTCGCCGGCATCGGCTCCTATGGCAATAGTTTCGGCGTGCCGACGGTCGGCGGCTCGACCGCCTTCCATACCGGCTATGACGGCAATATCCTCGTCAACGCCATGGCGGTCGGCATCGCACCGACCGACGAGATCTTCTACGCAAAGGCGACCGGCGTTGGCAATCCGATCGTCTATCTCGGCTCGAAAACCGGACGCGACGGCATTCACGGCGCGACCATGGCCTCGGCGTCCTTCGAGGCGGACGCGGAGGCCAAGCGGCCGACGGTGCAGGTCGGCGATCCGTTCACCGAGAAGCTGCTCCTTGAAGCCTGCCTCGAACTGATGCGCACCGGCGCCGTGATCGCCATTCAGGACATGGGCGCGGCCGGCCTCACCTCCTCGGCGGTGGAGATGGGCGCCAAGGGCGATCTCGGAATCGAGCTCGACCTCGACGCCGTCCCGTGCCGCGAGACCGGCATGAGCGCCTATGAGATGCTGCTCTCGGAAAGCCAGGAGCGCATGCTTATGGTTCTGGATCCCGCCAAGGAGGCGCAGGCGAAGGCGGCGTTCGTCAAATGGGGCCTCGATTTCGCGGTTATCGGCAGAACCACGGACACGCTGCGGTTCGTCGTCAGGCACAAGGGCGAAATCAAGGCCGACCTGCCGATCAAGCAGCTCGGCGACGCGGCGCCCCTTTACGATCGGCCCCATGTCGCGACGCCCGCGCGGGAGCGCATCGACCCCGCGGATGCGCTGGCGCCGATCTCCAACGCCGAAGCGCTG
>DAITNE010000346.1:0-2843 GCA_036834765.1 Methylocella sp. | reverse complement strand
CGCCGCACCCGCGAGGCCTCGTCGTCCTCGCGCTACGCGGTCTATACCTCGGTCGCCGATCTCGTCGCGATGCATGCGGCCGCGCGCGATTTCGCTGCGCCGCCGCGCCAGCCCGTCCAAGGCCTGCTGTCCGCCCGGCGGGCTGGACAATTCCGTGGCGACGACGAGGCCGGCGCCATGGACTGGCCGCGCACGCCAGGCGCGGACCGGTCCGCCCGGCGCGTGCGAGGAGCCGATCGCGCGCGCCCGGCGCTCATCGTCGTGGATCAGCGCCTCAATATGTTTTTCGGCTCGCGCCGCTCGATGAAGTCCGTGGCGGCGGCCGAAGCCGCAGCGCTCTGCGCCTGGCGCATTCTGGATGGCGGGGCACCGGTCGGCGGCGTCGTCTTCAACGACGCGCTGATCGAGACCCTCGAGCCCGATTGCAGCATCGGGGCCGCGATGCGGTTGATCGAGGCGATCGCGTCGCAGAACGCGGAACTCAGCGCCGATTCAACGCACCCAAGGGCGCCCGGGCAACTCGACGCCGCGCTCAAGGCGGCGGCGAGTCTCGCGGCGCAAAATCATCTCATCGTCGTCATCAGCGACTTTCACGGCCATGGGCCGCGCACGCGCGAGCTCCTGATCAATCTCGCCGCGCGCAACGACGTGCTCGCCATCCAGGTCTACGATCCGTTTCTCATCGATCTGCCGAAGACGGGCGCCATCATCGTCACCGGCGGCGAACTCCAGATCGATCTCGATTTTGGCGGCGGCCGCATCCGGCGCAGCCTTTACGAGTTCGCCGAGGCGCCCGGCAAGGAGATCCTCGCTTTCGAGCGCGAGCTTGGCGTGCCCGTGCTGCCGCTCTCGGCGGCGGAGGAAACCGCCCCGCAGATCAGGCGGCTGCTCGACCGGCCACCCTGGCGCCGCGTCGACGCCTAGAGCTTTTGAATTCTGGAGCGATTTCTTGTCGACCGAATGATCCACTCGGTCGGAAAACGCTCGAGAATATTGACAGAGCCGCCAGGCGGCGGTCAGGCCGAAGGAATAGCCTCATGGGAGCGTTCAACGGGAAGGTCGCGCTGGGTCACCGGCGCGGCGCGCGGCCTTGGGCGGGTGACCGCGCTGGCCTTCGCCCGCGTGTGATCGTCGCCGACATCGACGAGCCCGGCGGCCAAGAAACGCTGGCGCTGGTCCGCGCGGCCGGCGGCGATGGTTTATTCGTCCGCGCGGACGTGCGCGTCGAGGCCGACGTCGAGGCGATGGTCGCAAAAACGGTCGAGGCTTACGGGCGGCTTGACTGCGCGGTGAACAACGCAGGCGTCGCGCGCTTCGCGCCGATCGTCGAGGAGACGGCGGAGAGCTTCGACTTTCACGTGGATACGAACCTGCGCGGCGTCTTCTACTGCATGAAGCACGAGATCCGCCAGATGCTCAAGAATGGCGGCGGGGCGATCGTCAACCAGTCCTCGATAACCGGCAGCCTCACCGGCAACCCGGGCGAGAGCGCCTACGCGGCGACGAAGGGAGGGGTCGACGGACTGACGAAAACCGTCGCGCTGGAAGTCGCGCAACAGAATATCAGCGTCAACGCCATCGCCGCCTGCGGCATCGACGCGCCGGGCGACGTTTTCCACCAATGGATGGAAAAGGAAAACATAACGCCGGAACAAGCGGGTAAGCTGTTCCCGATCGGCCGGATGGGTAAGGCTGACGAGCTGACGGCCGCGGTGCTTTTCCTCTGCTCCGATCAGGCGCGCTTCATCGTCGGGCATCTCCTCGTCATCGACGGCGGTTGGATCGCGCGGTAGCGACGTTAACGAAATCGTCAGGGCGGCGCTCGAAACCGCGAGAACCCCGCGGCGCCGCACATTCAGTCCGGCTAATTGTTGCAATGCAAGATATTTCCCAAGATTTCGCACTGCAATATGCTGCAATGCAAGATTTCTTCTTAGAAGTTCGGCAATTTTTGATTGCCATAGCCACATCACCTCAACCAACGCGGCATCTACACTCGCAGGGCAGCTATAGCTTGGTCGCGGCCGACGAGTAAAAACAAAATTTTATTGTTTTTTTTGATGCAATTTCTTGAGGATCGGTTGTATGATTTTCAACAGAGGACATTTTATTATCGAATGCGCATTGGCGATCGCATTCAGAGTTTTTTGATTCGATCATTTCGATCCGTTGGCCAGGAGACCCCTCGCCAGAGGCTCGGCTCCAAGGCGCGGTTCGCGGATTATTCTGGAGACATTTCGATCATGGCTTTTGCTCTGGACCACAGGGAGCTGCCCGAACCTCGGACCTCCGCATTTGCGACGATACGAAGCACCCGCGCGCGGCCGCCGCGCTCGCTCTGGAGCCGGCTCGTCGCGCGGCCCGAGCCGGCGCCGACGTCAAGCCCTTGGGGCGCGATAGCCGACGCCAATGAAATCGCCCCCGGCATCCTCTGGTTCAGCACGGCGGCTCGCAGCGGATATCGGCTTTCGGCGAAGCGCCAGCGCGCCCTTCCGCAGTCTTTAAGGACCGAGGATGGATGGTATGAGGACAGCTCCGAATGGGCCGCCGTCGCCGTTGTCTTCGACCGCATATTCGACCTGATGCCGGCCGGAGACGCGGGCGATTGCTCGCTCTACCAAACGGCCAAGGAAACGCTCAGGAACTGGCGCCCGGAGGAATATGAGAGCTGGTTCCAGACCACGATGGACGAGGCCGAGATCGACGCCCTCGCCGTCACGCAGTTCCATCGGCTGCACGCCGACCGCTGGATCGTCCTCGACGGGTTCGACGATCGTGCGCCCTTCGTCGGCGGCGGCTGCCTTCACGCGCGGGCGAGACTTGGCGGCGATCCGCCTTTTGGC